>JAYUSX010000100.1:0-2157 GCA_043755475.1 Actinomycetota bacterium | reverse complement strand
CGCCGCCGATGGAGATGGCCCACAGTTCACCGTCGGGGCCGACGCGGATGGCCGAGTTCTGTCCCTGGACGGCCAGGGGCAGCACCTGGACCACGCCGCGGTCCTGCACGCGCAGGCCTTGGATCTGGCCGCTGCAGTAGTCGCCCCACACGTACCAACCGACGAGCGCAGGGATCTCGACACCGCGGTAGACCGCACCGCCACTGATCGAGCAGCCTTGATCACCGTGTTCGTACTGGTGGATCGGCGGCGTGGCGCCATCGGGCGACTGATCGTCGTTGAACCGCTCGGTGCCTTCGAACGCACTCCATCCGAAGTTGAGTCCTCGGCCGCCGCCGTCGGCCGCCCACGCGACGCTGATCTCCTCGAGCTCGTTCTGGCCGACGTCGGCGATCCACAGATCATTTGTCAGGGAGTCGAAGCTGAAGCGCCAGGGGTTGCGTACCCCGACCGACCAGATCTCGGGGCGGGCACCCGGAACGCCGGTGAAGGGGTTGTCGGCAGGCACGGTGTAGGGCGAGTTGCCGGAGGGAGCGGGATCGATGCGGAGGATCTTGCCGAGCAGGCTCGATATGTTCAGCGAGAATCGCTGGGGGTCACCACCGTCGCCACCGTCGCCCATGCCGATGTAGAGCATCCCGTCCGGACCGATGGTGACGTTGCCGCCGTTGTGGTTGTCGTAGGGCTGGTCGATCGTGAGCAGCACTCGCCGACTCGCGGGGTCGAAGGTGCCATCGGCAGAGACCGAGTACTCGGCGATCACGGTGTCGCCGGAGTTGTCGGTGTGGTTCACATACGCGCGAGACCCATCGCCGTTGAAGGTGAGTCCGAGCAGGCCACGCTCGCCCTCGCCCTCGGTGAGGTTGGTGATGTCGAGCACGGCGGTGCCGGCGCTGCCGTCGCGCAGCGGGATGATCCGGCCGACACGCTCGACGATGTAGGCCGTGGTGTCCCCGAGTCGCCACGCGAGGTCGACCGGCTGTTCGAAGGAACCGATCGGGACGAGCCCGATGGCTGGGTCGCCGAGCGGTACCGCAGGTTGGACGGGCTCGACAGGCGCCGTCGACGCCAGAGGCGTGCTGGGCGGCGCCGCATCGGTCGTGTCGGTGTCGGTCGTGTCGGTGTCGGTCGTCGCGGCGGACGAGCTGGTGCTCGTCGGGTCGAGCGGGGACGCTTCGGGCTGGGTGGCGAACGTCGCGTTCGGGAACAGGGCCGGCGCGTCGTCGTCGCCACAGGCGCCGAGGACGACCGAGACGAGCAGTGGCGCGGTGACGAGCCAACGGCGTCGACAGGTCATGCGAGCGCCTCTCGGCCCACTCGGGCGAGGCCCTCTTGCACGACGGTCACCGCGAGCGTGCCGTCGTGGCCGAAGATCGCTCCACCGGCGAGCCCGCGGCCGCTCCCACTCGAGATCGCGGCCTGGTCGTAGAGCAACCACTCGTCGGCGCGGAAGTCGCGGTGGAACCACATCGCGTGGTCGAGGCTGGCCATCTGCATGCCCGGCGATTCCCACGACAGCCCGAACGGCAGCACCGTGGTGTCGAGCAGGGTCATGTCGCTCGCATACGTGACGATGCAGGCATGCAGCGTGGGGTCGTCGGGCAGCTCGCCGGCAGCCCGCATCCACACTCGCTGGCCTGTGGTGGGATTGCCGGCGCGGCTGAACGGATCGCCATCGATGTACCTGATGTCGATCGGTCGGGGCCGGTCGTACCACTCGCCCATGCGCTCCTTGTACGGGGCCATGCGGGTCTTGAAGTCCGGCAAGGAATCGGGGTCCGGGATGCCATCGGGCATCGGGATCTGGTGATCGGGACCTGCCTCGCGCACATGGAAGCTGGCCTGGAGGTTGAAGATCGCCCGTCCGTGTTGGATCGCGACCACACGACGAGTGGTGAAGCTCCGCCCGTCACGGATGCGATCGACCTCGTACAGGATGGGCGTCGTCGGGTCGCCAGGTCGAAGGAAGTACGCGTGCAGCGAGTGCACGAATCGGTCGCCTTCGACGGTGCGGGTTGCCGCGACGAGGGCCTGCCCTGCGACCTGTCCGCCGAAGACGCGCTGGCGGTTCTCGTCGGGTGAGCGCCCTCGGAACAGGTTCACCTCGATCACTTCGAGGTCGAGGAGGGCGACGAGATCGTCCAGCGCTGTTTGCAC
>JAYUSX010000099.1:0-5433 GCA_043755475.1 Actinomycetota bacterium | reverse complement strand
TCAGGAGCCAGCGTTGCGCCTGGTCGAACGGCACGCGTGTCCGCCACGCATAGGCGGCGAGGGCCACGACAGCGGTCGCCGCCACCAACCACACCCATGCCCGCTGCTTCACCACCGGATGTCATCGGCTCTTCGGTCCGTCAGCTTGAACTCGCTGGGTGGTGGCGTCTGGCAAGGTCTCGGCAAGCCGGGCGCAGCCGGTGGCCGTCGGAATCAGCTGAAGTCGGCGTTCAGCAGCGCGAGGGTGAGCTCGGGCTCGTCGGCGAGCAGGCGCTGCAGCCGGTACTTGTTCTCGAACAAGGCCACGGTTGCACCATCGCCGCGCCGCAAGATGCGGATCCCCCCGATGGACCTGAGCCGTTCCGCGCTCTTGGCGTCGGTGGCCCGGATCGCCTGGTACGGCGAGCCGGTGAGCTCGACCGGTGCATTGAACTCGTGTTCCAACCGGTGGGCGAACACCTCGAACTGCAACTGGCCGACAGCCGCGAGCACCAGGGACGCGTCGCCCATGTCGGGATCGCGGAGCACCTGTACCACGCCCTCCTCCTCGAGCACCTCGAGACCACGTCGGAACTGCTTCGAGCGACCGGTGTCGAGCGGGCGGGCGCCGGTGAACAGTTCGGGGGCGAACGAGGGCAGGCCGGGATACGTGACGGGGTCGCCGTCGAACAGGGTGTCGCCGATGCGCAGGTCGGTGGCGTTGACGAAACCCACCACGTCGCCCGGATACGCCTCTTCGACCGTCGTGCGCTCTGCGCCGAACACGGTGGATGCGTACTTGGTCGCGAACGGGCGGCCGGTGCGGGCGATCGTCATCGTCATGCCGCGCTCGAAGTGCCCGCTGCAGATGCGAGCGAACGCCAGGCGATCGCGATGCGACTTGTCCATGTTGGCCTGCACCTTGAACACGAACGCGCTCGTTCCCGCGTCGATCGGACGGCCGTGGCCGTCGTTGTCGAGCCGCGGGGGAGGGGAGGGAACCAACTCCACCACTGCGTCGAGGAGGTGCTTGACGCCGAAGTCGGTGAGCGCCGAGCCGGCGTACACCGGCGTGCTGCTGCCGGCCAGGAACGAGGGGAGGTCGACGTCGGCGCCGACTGCCTCGAGGAGGTCGCACCCGTCCATCGCCCGCTTCCACGCACTGCCGCCGATCGAGGCTGCCTGTTCGAAGCTCATCAGCTCTTCGGGTGCCATCGTGGCTCCGCGGGCGGTGCGCGTGAATCGACTGAACATGCGGCGGCGACGATCGATCACACCGAGGAAGTCCTCGCCGTCGCCGACCGGCCACGTGGCCGGCGTGGGCCGCAGATCGATCTGCGTCTCGATCTCGTCCAGCAGTTCGAGCGGATCACGACTCGGGCGATCGAACTTGTTCAAGAAGGTGATCACGGGGAGATTGCGACTGCGGCACACCTCGAACAGCTTCAGCGTCTGCGGCTCGATGCCCTTGGCAGCGTCGAGCACCATCACCACGGCGTCGACGGCCGCGAGCACCCGGTAGGTGTCCTCGCTGAAGTCCTTGTGGCCGGGCGTGTCGAGCAGGTTGAACATGTGATCGCGGTACTCGAACTGCATCGCCGCAGACGTGATCGAGATGCCGCGGGTCTGTTCGAGCTCCATCCAGTCGCTCGTCGCCGACCGGCCGCCGGCCTTGGCCTTCACCGAGCCGGCGGTCACCACGGCGCCCGCGTTGAGCAGGAACTTCTCGGTCAGTGTGGTCTTGCCCGCGTCGGGGTGGCTGATGATCGCAAACGTGCGGCGACGCGCAGCTTCGACGAGGAGATCGGCGGACTTCACGACGAGCCAGGCTACGGCCACCCGTGCGTTTGGTCGCTCACGCGTCGATGCGACGCGGAAGTGAACAATCGCACCCGACGGTCGGGCAGGTCGGATCTGCGTTTGGTCGCTCACGCGTGGATGCGACGCGGAAGTGAACAAACGCGATGGGGTGGCGGGGTACGGTCGTGGGATGCGTCTCGGAGCACTGATCTTCCCCACCGACAAGGGCATCCAGCCGATCGAGCTGGCCAAGGAGTGCGAGGCGCGGGGCTTCGACTCGCTGTGGTTCCCCGAGCACTCCCACATCCCTGCGTCGCGGCGCACGCCCTGGGGAGGACGCGAGGGCATGCCGCCGCTGCCCGAGGAGTACTGGCGCACACACGATCAGTTCCTCGCACTCGCCGCCGCAGCTGCCGTCACCACCGATCTCAAGCTCGGCACGGGCATCACCCTCGTCGCCCAACGCGATCCGCTGTGGTTGGCCAAGGAGGTTGCCACCCTCGACCATCTCTCGAACGGGCGCTTCCTGTTCGGCGTCGGGTTCGGGTGGAACCACGAGGAGATGGAGCACCACGGCGTCGACGTGAAGCGGCGCCGCAAGGTGGTGCGCGAGAAGATCCTCGCCTGCAAGGAGCTGTGGACCAAGGACGAGGCGAGCTTCGATGGAGAGTACGTGAGGTTCGAGGCATCGTGGTCGTGGCCGAAGCCGGTACAACAGCCCCACCCGCCGATCGTGCTCGGTTGCTCGATCACCGATCTGCACGTTGCGCACATCGTCGAGTACGCCGACGGTTGGATGCCGATCCAGGGTCGATTCGACATCGGTGAGGGGTGGGCAACCATCCAACGGGCGGCCGAGGACGCTGGTCGCGACCCGTCGACGATCCAGCTCGGCGTGTTCGGAGCCCGCCCCGACGAGGAGAACCTGGATGCGTTGCAGGCACTCGGTGCATCGTGGGTGGCGCTCGGTCTGCCACCCCTCGATCGTGACGCAGCGCTCGCCACACTCGACCGATACGCACCGCTCGTCGCCAAGTACAACGCCTGACCAGGCCTCCGGCGTCGCCGAACCCGTCGGGGCGAACTCACACGAGCAGGGCTGCGGCACCCAGCGCGATCGGCAGGTGGAACGCTCGATCGAGCCAGACCTCGCTGATCTGCGTCCCGAGGTCGTTGCCCATCTCGAAGGTGCCCACGGTGGATGCCGGAGCCACGAGCGACCACAACGACACCAGTTGGGCGTCGTGCCACAGGTCGTCCCAGGTGTACGCGTCGGCGGCGATGCCTCGGTCCGCCAGGCATGCCACGAGTTGCTCGTGATAGCGGTGCATCACGTCGATGCCCCACGACTCGAAGTCGTCGATGGTGACGGATGATCCGTAGAGATAGATGAGGTCCTGCATCGGGTTCGACCAGGTGCACAACTGCCAGTCGATGATGCACACGTCGCGACCGTCTGCGTCGAAGAACAGGTTCACGGCGCGCACGTCGGTGTGGGCGAACGTGCGTGCTCGCTCCGACATGCGGGTCATGATCGACTCGTACTGATCGGCCACGGTGGCGCCGATCGCGATGGCCTCGTCGCCGAGCCGTGTGCCGAATCGCTCGGCCACCACGGGCATCGCCGATCGCATGATGCCGGGCACCACCGCCATCTGCACCGGATGATCCGTGCGGGGCAACCACTCGCTGCTGCTCAACCCCTCGTCGTCCCACCAGTGGGCGTGCATCGATGCCAGGGCGTCGACGACCGTCTCGGTCTGGGTGCGCGTGAGCCCAGCCACCTGATCACCGACGGTGCGTCCGACGATTTCGTC
Source organism: Actinomycetota bacterium (assembly GCA_043755475.1). Classification (GTDB taxonomy): domain Bacteria; phylum Actinomycetota; class Acidimicrobiia; order Acidimicrobiales; family Ilumatobacteraceae; genus VFMC01. The sequence continues at coordinate 1,837 of JAYUSX010000099.1, read as the reverse complement.
GATCAGGAGGGCGAACGCTCCCGTCTCCGGATCCATGTCGGCGTGCACCACCCGCGCGTAGTCGAGGCGGGGCGTGTGTGCGGCCACGTGACGCAGCGCCCGGATCTCGCGGGCATAAAGGTCGAGCGCGATGCCCACAGCCTTGTTCTCTGCCGCGTCGGTGGGGAACTTCGCAACCATCGTGGCGGGCGCGGCCGTGGGGGAGGAGAAGGTGGGCGTCACGCGGTGCACGGTGCCGAACACGCCGACCACGTCACCGATCGGCTCGAGCGCGATCGCCGTCACCTCGATGTCGGCCTCCAGCCGGCCGTTCTGGCGCAGCACCGCCGTGAGCCAGTCCGTCGTCATCGCGTCGGCGGCATGCGGGATGTTCGTCATGACGCGAGCGTAGGTCGCAACGCGTCCGTCATCTCGATCGTGACGCCGGGCACGTCGGAATGAGCGGCGGGGGTCGTCGATCGGGGCGATCCGAGCACGCAGCCATCGTCGACCTGGGCCCGGAACCAGATCGCGATTGGGCCAGAGCTGTTCGCGCACGCCGGAGCGGGCCGCGGGTGACCTCCTGGCGCAATCGACAGCTCGCTGAACAATTCATGTCATCCACGTTGCGACTATTGCGGTTGTATGACAAACTGCCGTCGCGGGAAAAGCTCTTGGAGGTTCGGGCCGATGAGTTCAATCATGACAACGTCTCAGTCGTCGCGGTCAGCGGCACCCTCCGTCGGAATCCTCGGCGGCACACGTTCCACGTCAGCGATCGTGATGCTGTTGTTGGCCTTTGTCGGACTGGCGCTCACGGGCTGCACCACGGGGGCGAAGTCGACCAACCTCACCGACCTCAACGAGGTGCGCGCTGCGGTGGGTCTGGGCGAGCTGGTCCGCTCGCCCGAGCTCGACGCCAAGGCCCAGGGTCAGGCAGACCGCATGGCCAACCGGGGCACGATCTTCCATTCGTCGAACCTCGCCTCCGGCGTCACCGAGGGCTGGACCTCGATCGGCGAGAACGTCGCACTGGCAGGCTCGGTCGACGAGGCGCAGCGGGCGCTCGAGGCATCGGCCGGGCACTACGCCAACATGGTGAACCCGGTGTTCAACAACGTCGGCATCGGCGTCACGGTGCGCAACGGCGTCACCTACGTCGTACAGATCTTCGTCAGTCGCTGACCGCGTCGGGGCCTGCGCCAGGGTCCGCGGAAGGATCCGCGCCAGGCTTGGGCTTCTTGGCCCGACTCGGCGCGACCCGCGGCGGTTCTCCGGCCATCTTCGGATACACCGGGGGCCAAGGTGCATCAAGCAGACCGTTCGCTTGATCGCGTCGCACCAGGTCGAGCAACGGCTCGAGCGACTGGGGATGGTCGTCGATGTCGGCCCAAGGATCGCCCATCGCACGAATCCGTGCGGGGACCTCGGCGATGGTCAGGCGATCGGGCTGGACGGTGTCGAGCTCGTCCCACGAGAACCCGGTCGACACCGGCGCATGATCTCGCGATCGAACCGACCACGGGGCGAACACCGTCTTGTGCGGCGCGTTCTGGTTGAAGTCGACGAAGATCCGCTCGCCGCGGCCTTCTTTCCACCACGAGTCGGTGATCAACTCGGGGCGGCGCCGTGCGAGCTCACGGGCCACCGCGACCGCTGCGGCGCGCACGGCGTAGCTGTCCCACGACGGCAGCAACCGCACATACACGTGGAGGCCCCGGTTGCCGGTGGTCTTGATGTAGCTGCGCACGCCCAGTTCGTCGAAGAGGCGTCGGGTTTCGTGAGCGGTCTCTCGAGCCATGCCGAACGTCGTGCCCGGGCCCGGGTCGAGATCGATGCGCAGTTCGTCGCAGTGCGT
>JAYUSX010000098.1:0-5450 GCA_043755475.1 Actinomycetota bacterium | reverse complement strand
GCGCGCAGCTAGATCTGATACGCGCTGTTCAGGAGGCGCCTTAGGCCACGATGACATCTCAAGCAACGTTCTTGAAATCAATAAACCCCCGCTCGACGTCGGTCGACATCAGCTCGACTTGAATGCGATCGCCGACATCGAGGTGTTCGACCCCGCCACCGTGGCACCCGGCCCGCTGCGCCGGGTCCGCGACTTCCCCGCCGGCGCGGAACGGCTGACGGCAGACCAGCCCGAAGGCATGCGCCACCTGCTCGTGAACGGCACCCCGGTCATCACCGACGGCGTGCTCGATCCCGACGCCGTCGCTGCCCGACCCGGTCAGCTCGTGCGCCCAGCCCCCCGACCCCAGACCCAACCGCGATGAGAGATGAGTGGCGCTGGCGCACGCATCTCTCATCGCGATAGCCGTCGCTCACGCACACACGCACACACGCACACACGCACACACGGACTCACGCACACACGGAAAGTCAGGAGACACCATGGAACGCGAAGCTTGGATCATCGACGCAGTGCGCTCACCGCGCGGGAAGGGCAAGGAGAGCGGGGCATTGCACGACGTGCACCCACAGCGCATCCTCGCCCAGGTGCTCAACGCGCTCCAGGCCCGCAACGGCTTCGACACCGCCGAGGTGGACGATGTCGTGATGGGCTGCGGTGCCGGCAGCGGCGACCACTCGATGGACATCGCCCGCATGGCGACGCTCGATGCAGGATGGTCGACCGAGGCGCCGGGTGTGACGCTCAACCGCTTCTGCGGCTCCGGCCAGCAGGCGGTGAACTTCGCTGCGATGGGTGTGCTGTCGGGCTTCCAGGACCTGGTCGTGGCAGGCGGTGTGGAATCGATGTCGCGGCCGTCGCCGATGCACGTCGACGGTTTCACCGCGAACAACACCCACCTCCGCGACCAGTACGACATGGTGCCGCAGGGCATCTCGGCCGACCTGATCGCGACGACCGAGGGCTTCACCCGCGAGCAGTGCGACCAGCTCGGCGTCGACAGCCAGATCCGTGCCACGGCGGCGATCGCCGAAGGTCGTTTCGATCGGTCGCTCGTGCCGATCTTCCACGACGACGGTCGGCTGGCCCTCGACCGCGAGGAGTTCCCTCGTCCGGGCACCACGGTCGACGACCTCGCCAAGCTGCAACCGAGCTTCAAGGGCATGGGCGCCCATGTGCTGGCCGACCGGGGCAAGAGCATCGACGAGATCGCCCGCATCGCCTACCCACACGTCGATGCGATCAACCACGTGCATCACGCCGGCAACTCCTCGGGCGTCGTCGACGGCGCCGGCGCCGTGCTGGTGGCGTCGCCCGACTACGCCAAGGCTCACGGCCTCACGCCGCGGGCCCGGATCATCATGACGGCGGTCGCCGGCACCGAACCGGTGATCATGCTGACGGCGCCCGGTCCGGCCACGCATCTCGTGTTGAAGAAGGCCGGTATGACGATCGACGACATCGACCTGTTCGAAGTGAACGAGGCCTTCGCCGCCGTCGTGCTCAAGTGGCTGAAGGATACCGGAGCCAGCTGGGACAAGACCAACGTCAACGGCGGAGCGATGGCATTGGGTCACCCGATCGGCGCAACAGGCGCGATGCTGATCGGCACGCTGATCGACGAGATGGAGCGACGCGACCTGCAGACCGGGCTCGTCACGATGTGCACCGGCGGCGGGATGGGCACCGCCACGATCATCGAGCGGGTGTAAACGGCGCATCCACGGTCCGCGAGCGAGCGTCCGCGTCACACATGCTCGTGCTCACGGTCCGATGAATCTGGACTCCGGTGGCATGAAATCGGCGTGGCCGCGGTTGGATGGAGCGGTGGAACCGATCTCGACTGTCACTCCCGACGCCGGCGCCCACGCCGGCGCGACCGAGTACCCCTTCCCCGTCACGGGCGATCATCCCGATGCAGGCCGACGGGTGAAGGACCTCCTCGACGTGATCGAGGTGATCCAGCCGGTGATCGCCGCCGACGGTGGCTCGCTCGACGTGATCGGCCTCGATGTCGAAACCGGCGTCGTTCGGCTGCAGCTCTCTGGCGCATGCGGCTCGTGCGCCGTGTCGGCAGCGACCCTGAACGGCGGGGTGAACCGCATCCTGCGCGACCGCCTGAGCTGGATCACCGACGTGATCGGCGACGTGCAGGAGAGCGACATCGACGGCTACGGCGGCTGGACTCCCAAGCACTCCTGAGTTCGACATCCGGCCGGTCTGGCGATCTCGGAGCAGTTCCGGCGCTCGACGGCGAGCAACGCGACGACACTCAGCGGCTGGAGCGGATCGCGAACGATGCCGCGTTCTCGCCGGCAATGCGTCCGAACGCAGTGACGTTGGCGTAGCTGTTGCCACTGCCGACGTACTGCGCACCGATCACACCGCCGGTGCACTCGCCCGCCGCGAACAGGCCGGGGATCGTCTGTGAGGTGAGGCTCAGGACGCGAGCTTCGCGATCGATGCGCAGGCCGAAGGCCGTGAAGCACACGGTGGACGGTCGCATCTCGACGGCGTAGAAGGGCGGCTCGCGCACGGGCTCGATCATCGTCACCTCCTTCGCGAAGTCGACATCGTCGTGGGCATCGGAGCCAGCGTTGTATCGGTCGATGGTTCCACGAAGCACCGCCGCATCGATGTCGAGCGAGAACGCGAGATCCTCGATCGTGGCCGCACGCCTGGCCCGGCCGGCAGCGAGCATGAGCTCCATCACATCGGTGGTCCAATGCGGGCTCTGCCGCTTGGACGAACCGGGGATTGCCTGCTTGTAGCGGGCGACCCCGGACGAGGTGGCACCCGCCAAGGTGGCATGGTCACAGATCGCCCACGCTCGGTCGCCGTGCATGCGCATGAGGTGGTCCATCATCCCGTACGGCGCAGTCTCGTCGCAGAAGCGGTACCCGTGGACATCCACGAGCACCAGCCAGCCCGGGATGTAGGCCTCGAAGATCCGGTCGACGCCGGTGTGCAAGAGCCTCAGCCCGCGATCGTGCCCGACCGTCTGAGCCTCGACCTGTGTCGCGAGCTCGAGCGCATCGCCTCGGGAGCCGTCGGCACCGATGTACCACGCCTCGCCGGTCGCGGCCGCTGACGGGAAGTGTTCGGCGAGACACGCGGCCGAGTTCCCGAAACCGCCCGATGCGATGACGACGGCCCCCGATCGGATCTCGTCGTCGCCCACGGCGACACCCGTCACGGTGCCACCCTCGACGAGCAAGCGGTCGACCCGGCGGCCGAGCGCGATGTCGATGTCGGCGTCACGGCAGCGACGGTGAAGGACGTCGATCACACCTTGACCGCGGCCGATCGGCACGTGCACCCGGGGCACGCGTTCGTCTCCCCCGAACACAAGTTGTTCGTGGAACTCGACGCCCAGGTCGCCCAACCACTCCACAGTCGGTCCGGCCATCTCGCACAGGCGCTTCACGACGGCGGCATCGACGTCCCACCGGTTGAGCTGGAGGTAGTCGTGATAGAGCGCATCGGCGTCATCGTGGATGCCTTGCGCCCGCTGGTATCGGGTGCCTGCGCCCATGATCAGACCGCCCGACAGCCGAGACGAGCCGCCCACTACGGCCTCGCCCTCGGCGACCAACACCCGCCTCGCCCCGCGCGCTCGCGCCGACAGCGCTGCGCTCAACCCCGCCGCCCCCGACCCGACGATGACGACATCGACATCGACGGATGGCCGACGTTCGTTGGCGCCGGTCGCCGCCTGGGCCGGCTCACCGGGGAGCGGTTGCTGCAGAACGTGCTGGTCTGTCTCTTCCGTCACGGCGATGACCTCTCGTTCACGAGTCGGAGACCGACCACAGATGTCGAACCCACGACGTCGTACGTCGCGCGATCGAGATCGTCGGTCGCCCTGGGCAGCTCCATGCCACGTCACCGTAGCGAGGATCGTGCCATCGGGTGGCCTTCCCCGTTTGCTCCGAGGATGAGTCCTTGTTCCCGCACCGATGTGCCTTCGTCGCCTCAGCGCCGGGAGCAACGCTTCTACGATCAAGGCATGCCCACGCCCGCACTCCCCCCGGTTCGCCGCATCGCACTCAGCACAGGAGGTGGTGACGCTCCTGGGCTGAACGCCGTGATCCGCGCTGCAACGCTCGCTGCGCACGACCGTGGCTGGGACGTCGTCGGCATCCGCGACGGGTTCAACGGCCTGCTGTCGCCCGATCAGTACGACGACGGCGGCCTGATCGAACTGTCGCGCGATCGCGTTCGCGGCATCGTCCACCTCGGGGGAACCATCCTCGGCACCACCAACCGGGGCAACCCGACCCACTTCCCGATCGAGCAGCCCGACGGGACGATCGTGGAGATCGATCGCACGGCCGAGTTGTTGGGCCGCTTCGCCGAGAGCGGCATCGACGCACTGATCACGATCGGTGGTGACGGGTCACTCGCGATCGGCCACCACCTCAGCACCGCGGGGCTCCGCGTGATCGGCGTGCCCAAGACCATCGACAACGACCTCGAGGCGACGATGTCGACCTTCGGTTTCGACAGTGCCGTGAGCTTCGCGTCGGAGTGCATCGACCGACTGTTCTCGACGGCGACCTCGCACGGGCGGGTGATCGTCGTCGAAGTGATGGGCCGATACGCCGGCTGGATCGCACTGCACTCGGGCGTGGCGTCCGGCGCACACGCGATCCTCATCCCGGAGATTCCGTACGATTTGGAGCCCGTCGCCGAGACGATCGCCCGTCGGCACGAGCACGGCTCGAGGTTCTCGATCGTGGTCGTGGCGGAGGGAGCGACCCCGCTCGGAGGCGGGCGCAGCACGATCGCTCCCGCAGACAAGGGCCAGAACGAGCGGCTCGGCGGCATCGGTGCGAAGGTTGCCGACGAGCTGGAGCACCTGACGGGCAAGGAGGCGCGCACCGTCGTGCTGGGCCATCTGCTCCGCGGTGGATCGCCGACCTCGTTCGACCGGCTCCTCGCCCTCCGATTCGGCGCTGCCGCCGTTCGAGCGCTCGCGGATGGCCTCGACGGCCAGATGGTGTGCCTGGCCGGGGAGTCGGTCGGCCATGTCCCGCTGTCGGAGGTGAGCGGCCGTCAGAAGAAGGTTCCGCTCACCTGCGACACGATGTGCACCGCCCGCGAGATGGGCATCAGCTTCGGCGACCGGGTGACGTGACCGAGATCGCACCCTCGGTGTCGACGTCGACTGGCGGTCGTCGCATCGGTCAAGCTGCGGCATGCTCGACACCGACCTCGTCCTCGGACCGCACACCACAGCGCTGATCGGTCTCGACGGTGGCCGGTATCCGGCCGGCAACACCGTGCTGGTCGAGGGGACAGATGCGATCGCCATCATCGACCCATCCACGTCGATGCGAACGCGCAGCGATCTCACCGATCTGCCGCCGATCGACCATGTCGTGCTGACCCACGCTCATGAGGACCACCTCGCCGGGGTGCACCTGTTCCCCGATGCGGCCATACAC
>JAYUSX010000097.1:0-14062 GCA_043755475.1 Actinomycetota bacterium | reverse complement strand
CAACCATCCTTCACGGCCGCCCAGGTGAGCGGGCTGAGTGCCAGGTCGCCGTGCACGACGTCGAGGCGCACCAAGCCGTCGCCGGCGTCGGTGATCGTCCACTCCACACGGCTCGGAGGCTCATCGCTCATCGCCGTGTCGTACAACACGTGCCACGTCTGTACGAGGCGGCGCGGTGGCTCACACACCTCGATGATGCCGTCGATCGCCGGATCGCCGTTCGACATCGTCGTTCGATACGGCTGGCCGGCCTGAGGCGGCTGGTCGAACGACGTGTCGTGGAAGTACTGGCGCGTGAACGCGGGATCGACGATGCCCCTCCAGACCGCCTCCGCGCTGGCCCTGATGTACACGCGATGAACGTGGCGAGTGGTCATGATGTCTCCTTCCAGGAGTTCGGGTCGGCCAGGTGGTTCAGATCGTTCGGGTCTTCCAGTCGCCGCTGGAGGTCGGTCATCGCCCGGGCGAACGGTCGGGCGTACTTGCCGATCCAGCGGTCGCTGATCCGTTGGATCGGGATGGGGTTGAGGTAGTGCCGCTTGGTGCGGCCCTCCTTGCGGGCGACCACGAGGTTCGCCGCCTCGAGGATCGCGAGATGCTTCATCACGCCGAAGCGCGTCATCTGCGGATGGCGATCGCACAGCGTGTGCACCGCCTGTCCGTCGAGCTCGAAGAGGGCATCGAGGAGCGCCCGGCGCGTGGGGTCGGCCAACGCCTTGAACACCGCATCGCTTCGTTCCTCGTCGATCACCGGTCGAACAATATGTGACTCTTTGGTCACTTGTCAATCTCGACTCGTTTGGTCGGGAATTGGATAGCATCGCCGGAGGTTGGATCGAATCCATCCGTTCATCGCGTGCACCTCGTGCCGTCAAAGGAGCATCACCATGGCTGTCCGTCTCGGAGACATCGCCCCCGACTTCACCGCGCCCACCACCCAGGGCGAGATCAGCTTTCACGAGTGGCTCGGAGACTCGTGGGGGGTGCTGTTCAGCCATCCCAAGGACTTCACGCCGGTGTGCACGACCGAACTCGGCTACGTCGCACGGATCAAGCCGGAGTTCGACAAGCGCAACGTGAAGGTGATCGGTCTGTCGGTCGACCCCGTCGACAGCCACCTCGTCTGGGAGGCCGACATCGCCGAGACCCAGGGGACGCCGGTGAACTTCCCGATGATCGGCGACCCGGAGCGCACGGTCGCCGATCTGTACGACATGATCCACCCCAATGCGAACGACACGATGACCGTGCGTTCGGTGTTCGTGATCGGTCCCGACAAGAAGGTGAAGCTCACCATCACCTACCCGGCCAGCACCGGACGCAACTTCGACGAGATCATCCGCGTGATCGACAGCCTCCAGCTCACCGCCAAGTACAAGGTCGCGACTCCGGCGAACTGGACCGATGGTGACGACGTGATCATCGGCGCCGCCGTGAGCGACGACGAGGCAAAGCAGCTGTTCCCGCAAGGCTGGACCACGGTGAAGCCGTACCTGCGCACCTTGGCGCAGCCCGGCACATGATCTGACCCGCCTCCGGGTCACACAGGACCTGACGACCCGCGCGCCGCAGGGCGAGCGGGACCCCCGTCAGCACTGCAAGCCGGCGCCCCGCTGTCTCGAGAGACGGCGGGGCGCTGCCGCGTCCCGCGTCCCACACCGTCAGAGCAGGTTGGCTTGGACCCAGTCGCGGACGTCGGGGGCCAGGCGGTGGAGATGCTCTGCGGGCGATTCGCGGATCTGCGTCGCGCTGATCGGCACCGTCGTTCGTTCGGGGTCGACCACGATCGCGTCGGCACCGAAACGACGGGCGAGCTCGTCGATGTAGGGGTCGCTCGAGAACACCGCATGCGGGCCGATCTCGTGCGGCCACCGCTCTCGGAACAATGCCATCCACTTCCCCCACAGCAGTTCGTCGTCGAAGTCGGTGTCGAGGTCGTGGCGCACCTCGACCACGGTCACCTCCGGATGCAGCTCGGAGAGCCAGCCCGCTCTCAGCTCGCCCGGCACCAGTTCGCCGTCCCGGGTGTTGACGAAGACCACGAGGCGATCGGCTCGGGCCGCCGCCCACTCGATCATGAAGCTGTGGCCGAGATGCGGTGGGTGGAAGCGCCCGACGATCAGCGCAGTCGGATGGCGCCGCTCGACGGGATCGGTCTCTGGGGCGGATGCGTTCGTCTCGGCGTCGGCCATGCCCGATGATGGCAGGTCGGCGTTCAGCCAGCCGCCAGTCGCCAGTCGCCAGTCGCCAGTCGATGGCCGAGGCCGCTCCGTCGCCGCGCGAGTGGACGGCAGCCGCCCTCCAGGTGCGCAGGAGACCGCTGTTGGGATCCCCCGAACAGCGACAGCACTGATCTGCTGCTCGGTTCCGCCTGGCTGTCGGCGCACGCGTGCTGCAACGATGTCGGCCGTGATGCACCATTACCTCGCCGCCCGCAACGAGCTCACCGCTCCGGGCTCGCCCTTTGCCGTGTCCGAGATCGTCGTCCGAGACGTTCCGATCAAGGTGTTCGCCGCTGCACCACCGAACATGAGGGTGCTGTGGGAACTCACTGCGGCCCACGCGTCCAAGGACTACATCGTCTACGAGGACGAGCGATACACGTATGCCGAGATCGACGCCCAGGTGCGGGCCCTCGCCCATCTGCTGCACGACGTCCACGGGGTGGGCCGGGGCGACCGGGTTGCCATCGCGATGCGCAACTACCCCGAATGGGTCGTCGGCTACTGGGCGACCGTGGCGATCGGTGCCGCCGTCGTGGGCATGAATGCATGGTGGACCCCGATCGAGATGGCCTACGGGCTCACCGACTCACGACCGAAGGTGCTGATCGCCGACGACGAGCGGCTCGAGCGCGTCCTCTCGGTGATCGACGAGGTGCGGTCGGGAGGGCCGATGCACGTGATCAGTGTCCGGTCCGATCGTGACCTGCCGTCCGATGCCAGCCGCTGGGCCGACGTGGTCGACGCGACGAACGCACCGACCGGTCTGCCTGCCGCCGAGATCGATCCCGACGATGACGCGACGATCTTCTACACCTCGGGGACGACGGGCTTTCCGAAAGGCGCCCAACTCACCCACCGAGGCTCGGTGCACAACGTGATGAACCTCGCGTTCATGGGTACGGCGACCGCCGCCGCCGAGGCCAAGGCGATCGCCGCCGGCGACGTGGAGCCGCCGACGAATCAGCCGGCTCCTCCGAACCAGAACGTGTTCATGGCACCGACGCCGCTGTTCCACGTCACCGCCTGCAACTGTCTGCTGCACCCGGCCACGCTCACCGGCTCGCGGATCGTCTTCACCTACAAGTGGGATCCGGGCCGCGCCCTCGAACTGATCGAGCGCGAGGGCGTCACCACGTTCTCCGGTGTGCCCACGATGAGCCGCGAGTTGCTCCAACACCCCGACTGGGAGACCCGCGACACCAGTTCCTTGCTGGGCATGGGCGGGGGCGGCGCCGCGCTGCAACCCGACCTGGTCGACAAGATCGCCGGGGCGTTGAAGGGCACCGGTGCTCCGTCCACCGGCTACGGCCTCACCGAAACGCACGGCATCGTCACCGCCAACTCGGCCAGGTTCTTCATCGAGAAGCCGGCGTCGTGCGGACCCGTGGTTCCCACGCTCGACTTCAAGCTGGTCGACGAAGCGGGCAACGACCTCCCTGCTGGCACCGACACGATCGGGCAGCTGTGCGTGCGGGGTGCCGTGGTGATCAAGGGCTACCTGAACCGTCCAGAGGCAACGGCCGATTCGATCCGAGACGGCTGGTTCAACACCGGCGACATCGCCCGGGTCGACGAGGACGGGTTCGTGTTCATCGTCGATCGAGCGAAGGACATGGTGCTGCGCGGCGGCGAGAACGTGTACTGCAGCGAGGTCGAGACCGTGATCTACCAGCTCGACGCCGTCGCAGAGACCGCGGTCTTCGGCATTCCCGACGAGCGCCTCGGCGAGGAGGTCGCAGCCGCGATCGTGCTCAAGCCAGGCACATCGCTCACCGAGGACGAGCTGCGCACCTTCCTGGGCGAGCGCATGGCCAAGCACAAGATCCCGGCGAAGGTGTGGTTCCTCGACGACCAGTTGCCTCGCAACGCCAACGGCAAGTTCGTCAAGCGCGAGTTGCGCAAGCAGCTGATCGGAGAATGACGTGAGCTGGGCCCAGAACGGCGACTGCACGTTGTTCTACGAGACCTTCGGCAGCCGCAACGACCCGGCCCTGTTGATGGTGAACGGGCTGGGCAGCCAGAGCGTGAACTACCAGGACGCATGGTGCGAGATGTTCGTGGCCGCCGGCCTCTACGTCATTCGGTTCGACAACCGTGACGTCGGCCTGTCCACGTCGTTCGCCGATGCACCCGTGAGCGACGCCGGCAATGCCTACGTCGTGAGCGACATGGCGGCCGACGCCGTGGCTGTGCTCGACGCCGAAGGCATCGATCGCGCACATGTGATGGGCCTGTCGATGGGCGGCATGATCGTGCAGACCATGGCCATCGAGCATCCCCATCGCATGATGTCGATGACCTCGGTGATGTCGAGCACCGGCGAGCCGGAGTTCGGGCAGAGCACGCCGTCGGCATTCGCGCTGCTCACCGCTCCCCCGGCAACCGACCGCGAGAGCTACGTGTCGAGCTGGATCGACGGCCTCCGCGAGTGGGGCAGCCCCGAGTTCTACGACGAAGCTCGATTGCGAACCGATGCCGAGCGCGCCTTCGACCGGTCGTTCCGACCCGACGGTACCGGCCGTCAGTTCATGGCCATCCGAGCGTCGGCGGCAGGCCGAGCGGACAAGCTCCGGGCGGTCACCGTGCCGACGCTCGTGATGCACGGCAGCGCCGACACGCTGATCACTCCGAGCGGCGGCGAGCGCACCGCCGAGCTGATCCCCGGCGCTCGGTTCGTGCTCATCGAGGGCCTGGGTCACGACTACCCGCCGCAGTTGTGGCGACGTTGGGTCGACGAGGTCACCGGCTTCATCCGCAGCCTCTGACACACCGCCCTGACACACCGACCTGACACCCCGCTCTGACGCGCCCGCCTGGACGCCGAGACAGCACGCTGCTCGGCACCGATCCCGCGTCAGCCCGTAGCCTCGGGGCATGGACCTTGACGCACTCGACGTGTTGATCCGTTCGCGTCGCACGAGCATGCTGGTCGATGCGACTCGTCCGGTGCCGCACGCCCTCGTCACCCGGTTGTGCGAGCTCGCGACGTGGGCCCCCAACCACAAACGCACGTGGCCGTGGTGCTTCACGTTGGTGGAAGGCGACTCGCGGGCCGCTCTCGGTGCTGCGATCGCCGATGCGATGGATGCCAACGGCGATCCGGCCGACAAGGTGGCCAAGGCCCGGGGGAAGTACCTGCGCACTCCAGCGACACTCGTCGTCGGTTCGACCGCGGGCGACTCGCCCCTGCGTACCGCCGAGAACCGCGACGCCGTCGCCGCCGGCATCCAGAACCTGATGCTCGCAGCCACGGCCGCCGGCCTCGCCACATACTGGGGTTCGTGCCCGAAGGGTGCCAACGACGTGGTCACACAGCTGTGCGGGTGGGATGCCGACACGCACGTGACGGGGCTGATCTACCTCGGCTGGGCCACCACCGAGGTCGCCGCCCCGGAACGCCCCGCGCCCGCCCTCCACGTCCTCAGCTGACCTCGACCATCACGCGCCGATCACCGATGCTCATGGGTGACTCGGCGTCGCTCGTTCGACGTCAGCTACCTGGGGTGCGCGATTCGGTGATGTCCATCTGCTCGGGCTCGCAGCCGAGCGCGATCAGCATCTTGGACACACCGTGGAACAGTGCGAGGCCGATGCTCATCTCGACCAGTTCGGCTTCACCGAACTCCTCGACGAGGGCCGACTGAACGTCGGCCGGAGGTGGACCGGCGGCGCCGAGGAACGCATCGGCGAACTGCAAGGCCAGCTTCAACCGGTGCGGAAGCGCGGACTCGGCATAGGCGTCGTCGATCTGGTCGACGAGGGTCTCGTCCAATCCCTGCTGCTTCGCGACCGCGAAGCGAACGTTGCGTCAATACCCGCAATCGGTGATTCGAGCGTTGCGGATTCGAGTGGCTTCCTTCGTCGGGTGATCGAGCACCCCGTGCGACCAGAACGTCGCGTACGTGGAGCCGAACCCCGTGGCGAGTTGCATGTGATGAGCGAGGATGGTGCCGAAGTTGGCCGGCTGGTCGGCGACGGCGCTGGGCAGACGGGGCACGGTCGACATCAGGCAACACCCTCGATTTCCTGGTTGTGGTTCGGACTCTCGTGGATGCCGACGGGGTGTGCGCCGTCCGCCGGCAGGTCGAGCACACGGCGCAACTTCGTGAAGCCTTCGGCGAACGCCATGCGGAACATGATCGCAACCTGCTCGGCAGGCGTGTAGTGCTGGCCGAGCTGTGCGACGAGCGAGTCGTCGATGCCGTGCACGTCGAGTGCGAACTGCTCGGCGACAGCCACGACCACCGACTCGGCAGCATCGAGCGGCAGGAACTCTTCGATGTTCCCGACCCCGGAGACGATCTGCCCGATCCGACGCTCGATGAGCGCAGCGGTGCGACCCGGGCATTCCCTCGCGACGTCGCCGCGTAGGTGAGCGAGCTGATCGGCCAGGCCGGTGCGCACCGCGAGCAGCGACGCTTCGTCGGCGTGACCCCCGAGCCAGCTGCTCATGTGGCGTGCTCCGGCGCTGGCAGCTGCTCGATCACGTGCAACCATCCCTCGCCCAGCATGGACGAGTCACCTGCGCCCGACGGGTGATCGACGCCCACCACCTGTGCGTGTGCTCGTTGCAGGAGGGCCACCGCAACGACGTCGCCCACCACCAGGCACTCACGCAGCGCGGCCTCGAGCGTGTCGCGAGCAGCCTCCCGCTCGGACATCGCACCGTGGGCCCCCGCCGCGGCGACAGCGGCGATCGCACGGTCGAGGTAGGTGGAGCCCTGGGTGGTGACCACGAGCTCAGCATCGCGTATGGCCGCAGCTGCATCACCAGCGAGCGAGGCAACGAGCGCCGCTGCCGCCAGCGCGAACGGATGCTCGCGCGCGGCGTCCGGCATCTCGTCGAGCGCGGCCATCGCTTCGTCGAGCGAGCCATTCTGAACTGCCGCGATGGCGTGCAGCACCGACAGTTCGAAGTTGCCCGCCGTACGCTCGACCATCTGCTCCTCGAGTCGGACCACCATCGACAGTGCCACCTTCGCATCGCCGCGATGCATCGCTGCACCGGCGACTGCGAGGAGCGGCACCGGGCCCGCCGGCGACCCTTCCGCGAGCGAGAGGAGTTCCTCGGTGGTGCGCTGCACACCCGCAGACCGGCCGAGTGCGACCTGAGTTCGCACCAGCGCCGACAGTGCCTGCACCATGCCGAACTTGTCGCCGAGCCGACGGAACCGGGTTCGGGCCTGCTCGGCCTTGGCCATGGCCTCTTCCAGCTGCCCGTGCCACAGCCGCAGGTCGGCCAGCAGCGTGAGCATCATCGCGGCAGCCCAATCGTCGCCGCGCTCGCTCGCCTCTGCGTGAACGATCGTGGCGAGATCCTCAGCCTCGACGAAACGGCGTTGGAAGAATCGAACGAACGCAAGCAGGCCGAACGCCCAACCGACTCCATTCCGATCGCCGAGTCGATTGTGCGTGTCGGCCGCCCGGTGCAGACGCTCGTCGGCGAGGGCGAGATCTCCCGCCAGGAACGACAGCCACGCACGGTGCTGCTCGATGTATGCGAGACCGCGCTCGTCGCCGAGTTCGCTGTACACGGCCTCGGCTTCGCCGAAGTGCCACTCGGCGTCGGGCAGCGATCCACCGAAGAGCTCGATGAAGCCGCGCTGCCGGAGCGCGTCGGCGAGCAGCCGCGGGGAGTCGGCTTCGCGAAGGAGGTCGACGCTTCGACCGAGCTCGGCGCGAGCCCCGACCGGATCGCCCTGCAGATGATGCAGCGATCCGAGCAGGCGCCGCGCCTCACCTTCGACGGCGAGATCCTTCCGTGCGGTCGCGTCGACCAGCAGTGCGACGAGGTCGGCGCGCGCCGTGGCCCACTCCCGTGTCTCGATGAGGCCGGCACAGCGCACGAGCATCAGCGCGACCCGATCGGCCTGCTCCGACGGATGACCCTGCATCAGCGCGATCGCCCGCGTGGCATGTCGCACCGACAAGCGGTGGCTGCCGCTGTCGCGCGCTCGTTTCGCGGCGAACGACAACGCGCGGACTGCGTCGGTTCGGATGGTCGGCGGAACGCCCTCGACGTGTCCCAACTCGGCGACGAGCTCTGCCGAGGTGGCCGTGTGGTGCGCGAGATCGTCGATCGCCGTCGGAGTGAACGCAGCGAGAGAGGCGGCGACTCCTGCATGACGCTGCGCGCGCGACGTCTTGGTGAGTGTCTGATAGGTGGTCTCACGCACCGAATCGCTGCGGAACCGCCAGCGGCTCCCCTCGAGCACGAGGAACCCCTTCGCATCGAGCTGTGACACGGTGAGCCGGTCGAACGGCTGGCTGATCGCATTGGCGAACCGTTCCAGCGAGACGAGGTTCCCCGACAGGCCGAGGGTGGCAGCGTTGTCGAGCACCTGTCGCTCGGTGACGTTCAACTGATCGAGGCGGGCCGCGATGAGTGCCCGCAGCGAGTCGGGAAGCTCGCTCGACGGACCCTCTTCTGCGACGACGCCGGCGAGTTGCTGGAGGAACAGAGGGTTGCCACCACTGCGATCGAACAGGGCACCGAGCAGCTTCTGGTCGGCGATGATCGTCTCGCCGGTCTGGCCATCGTTCGTCGCGCCGGTGAGCTGTCCGAGGAGTTCGATCGCGAGCTCGTCGCTGTCGGCTCGCGCGAGCGGCTGCACCGTGAGCGACAGGACGTTGGTGCGATCGGTGGGCGGTGGCCAGATGACCTCGCTGCCTGGGCGCATCGAGGTGAGCAGCACGAACGGCAGCCGCTGGATGGCGCCGGCCAGGTGCTCCAGCAGATCGACCACGACCTGGTCGGCCCAGTGCAGATCGTCGATCCACAGCACCAGGGGATTCTTCTCGGCACGGATCTCCACCACACGCGTGATCGCTCGATGTACCGCGTCGCGCCGCGCCGTGCCGTCGAGCGCATCGAGCGCCGAGTCGTGGCCCAGCAGATGCAGGAATGCTTCGACCGCTCGTTCCACTTCCGGCGTGACGCCCTCGACTGCGAGCACCCGTGCCGCCTTGACGAGCGCTCGCTCGCGCAGCTCGTCGACCGACAGCGAGGCGTCGAATCCGAGATGGCTGGCGACCGCGGTTGCGATCGGTGACCACACGTTCGATTCGCCGTACGGCGCACACACACCTTCGAGCACCGTGGCGTTGCCGGCACCGATCGCGTCGAGGGTGTCGAGCATCTCGTCGATCAAGCGGCTCTTGCCGACGCCGCTCTCGCCGACCAGGTTGAGCAACAGCGTGCGGCGCTCCTCGATACCCATCCGCAAGGCCGCCCGACCCAAGGCGAGCTCGGGGTCGCGCCCGACCAGCCGCAGATCGGTGCGACGCACGCGTGCGCCTGGCGCCGTGAGTGTGCCGCGCGCGAGCCAGGTGGTGAGCGACTGCTCGCGACCACGCGGCTGCAGTTCCGTCGGCTCGCCGTACTCGATCACGTCGCTGGTGAGCGCATATGTGGCCTCGCCGACGAGCACCTCACCAGGAGGCGACTCGACCTGCAGGCGCGACGCCGTGTTCACCACGTCGCCCATTGCCGTGTAGTCGGTGCCGGCGAGTGTGCCCACGAGCACCTCGCCGGTGTTGATGCCGATGCGCAGCCTCAACGAGTGCGCAGGGCTGTGCTCTTCGACGTAGCGCTCGATGCTCTGCTGCATCCGCAGGCCAGAACGCACCGCTCGCTCAGCGTCGTCCTCGTGGGCGACAGGTGCGCCGAACAGTGCGAGGATGCCGTCGCCCAAGAGCTTGTCGACCCGGCCACCGAATGCGGTGACGTCGTCGACGAGGCGCTCGAAGACACCGTCGATCAGGCGTTTCACCTGTTCGGGATCGAGGTGCTCCGCGAGCGCCGTGAACCCGACGACATCGGCGAACAACACCGTGACGATTCGCCGTTCCTCGGTCTGGGACGAGGCGACCGAATGCCCGCACGAGGAGCAGAAGCGCGCTCCCGTGGCTAGGGGCGCTGCGCACGAGGGGCAGAGCATCACCCCCGAAGCGTACGGCACATCCACCTGGAGAGGGACGACGTTTCGACCCGCCCGGGGTAGGTTCGGGCATCATGGCCGAAGCCGCGGGCCGGTTGAGCCGGTTGATCAGGTGGAACAGAACCGGACGCCCGCGCCCGGTGCTCTGGCTCCGTGCTCATCCCCTTGTTGCCGACGCGATGCTCGCGGGCCTGCTCTGTGTGCTCTCCCTCAGTGCCCACCTGTTGATCCGCAGCTCGGCCGATCCCGAGGTCAGCGACCCGACGTGGTGGTCGCCGTTCTTGGTGCTCGCGTCCACCCTGCCGCTCGCGTGGCGACGTCGTCGGCCGGTCGGGGTGCTCGTCGCCGTCAGCGTGTCCGAAGGCATCCTGCAGGCCAACGAGATGCTCGGCGCAGGGTTCCTCAACGTGCTGATGGCCGGGTACGCCTTGGGCGCCTACGTAGCAGGCAGACGGCTGATGGTCACCGGCGTGGCCACCGTCGCCTGCCTCGTGGGCTTCGTCACCGTCGGCGTGGCGGTCGACGGTGTCGAGGTCGGGGCGCTCATCAGCACCGCGGTGCTGTACACGGCGTCGATCCTGCTGGGCGACAACGTGCGACGGCGCCGCGAACGTGCCGACGAACTCGTCGAGCGGGCCGAACGAGCCGAGCGCGAACGGGAACTGCTCGCCACCCAAAGGGTGCAGCAGGAACGCACGCGCATTGCCCGCGAGATGCACGACGTGGTGGCCCACAGCGTGAGCGTCATGATCATCCAAGCGGGGGCGGCTCGACGGCAGGTGCGCGCCAATCCCGACCGGGCGATCGAGGCGTTGGAAGGCCTCGAGACCACCGGACGTGAAGCCATGAGCGAGATGCGGCAGATCCTCGGTGTGCTGCGCAACGTGAACGACGTGGCCGGCGACGCCGACCTCTCGCCCCAGCCGTCGTTGGCGGCCCTCGACGAGCTCGTCATCGCATCACCGGATCTGCCGATCTCGTTGCGTGTGACGGGCGATCTCCATGCCGTGCCGATCGCGATCGAGTTGTCCGCATATCGCATCGTGCAAGAGGCGCTCACCAACGTGCGCCGCCACGCCGGGCGTGTCGATCACGTCGAGGTGGACGTCGTGCGCAGGGATGGTCAGCTCGAGGTGACGGTCGACGATGACGGCCGCGGCGCTGGAGCACCTCCGAGCGATCCCGGCTTCGGTCTGATCGGAATGCAGGAACGGGTGGGCATGTTCGGCGGCACCTTGCACGCTGGTCCGCGCCCAGGCGGCGGTTGGCGCGTCCGCGCCATCTTCCCGGAGGCTGCATGATCCGCGTGATGCTGGTCGACGACCAGGAGATGGTGCGCTCCGGGTTCCGCATGATCGTCGAGACCGAGCCCGACATCACCGTCGTGGGGGAAGCCGCCGACGGCCGCTCCGCAGTCGAGCTCGCTCAGCGGTGCCGTCCGCATGTGGTGCTGATGGACGTGCGCATGCCGCACATGGATGGCATCGAGGCCACCTCGCACATCACTGCGTTCGACGATGCTCCGCGAGTGCTGATGCTCACGACGTTCGACCTCGACGACTACGTGTACAAGGCCCTGCGCGCCGGAGCGAGCGGCTTCATGCTCAAGGACGCACCCGCCGAGCAGTTGATCGAAGCCGTGCGCATCGTCGCTCGCGGCGACGCGCTCCTCGCACCGTCGGTCACCCGCCTGCTGATCGAAGAGGTGGCACGTCGACCGGTCGCCGACCCGTCGACCACCGTGGCCGGACTCGACGATCTCACCGAGCGCGAACTCGAGGTGATGCGTCTCGTCGCCAAGGGCATGTCCAACTCGGAGATCGCCGAGTCGCTCTACCTCGGCGAGGCGACGGTGAAGACCCACATGGGTCGCATCCTGTCGAAGCTGAACCTCCGCGACCGCGTCCAGGTGGTGGTGGTTGCGTACGAGTCGGGGCTCGTCACCCCAGGCGATCCCGCCTGACCGACGGCGCCGCACGCCGATCAGCCTCAAGGGTGACGCGAGTCAACCGAAGTGCGGACCTCTCATCACGCTCGCCGCGGTACAACTGTGGTCATGAGTTTCGACGCCCCCACTCCTTCTTCCATCCCGGGTTCACCCGGCGCACCGGTCATCGTCGGCCCGGCCGGGTCCACCGCGACCATGACGGCGGCAGCCGGATCTGTCGATGCCGTGAAGATCTACGGCAAGGACGACAGCGAAGTGCGCGCCCTCGACGGCGTCACCGTCGCGTTCGAGGCCGGCCGCTTCACCGCGATCATGGGTCCCTCGGGTTCTGGCAAGAGCACCTTGATGCACTGCCTCGCCGGGCTCGACTCGCTCACCAGCGGCGGTGTCTACGTGGGCAACACCTACCTCGCCACCCTCAACGACAAGCAGCTCACGGAGCTGCGTCGCACCGAGGTCGGGTTCATCTTCCAGGCCTACAACCTGGTGCCCACCTTGACCGCGCTCGAGAACATCACCCTGCCGCTGCTGCTCGGAGGCTCGAAGGGCGACCAACAGTGGATCGACCGGGTGATCGACACCGTGGGTCTGCGCGACCGGTTGAAGCACCGTCCGAGCGAGCTGTCCGGCGGCCAGCAGCAGCGTGTGGCCGTGGCCCGTGCGCTCGCCAGCAAGCCCACGATCATCTTCGCCGACGAGCCCACCGGCAACCTCGACAGCCGCACCGGCGCCGAGATCCTGGCGTTCATGCGCCTCGCCGTGCGCGAGCTGGGCCAGACCATCGTGATGGTCACCCACGACCCGATCGCAGCCGGCTACGCGGACCGGGTGGTGTTCCTCGCCGACGGCAGGATCGTCGACGAGATGCAGCAGCCGACGGCGCAGCTGGTCCTCGAACGCATGAAGAACTTCGGGGAGTGACGCGATGTTCAAGATCGCGCTCAAGAGCACACTGGCCCGCAAGGGCCGACTGCTGCTCACCTCGCTGGCAGTCATCGCCGGTTGTGCCTTTCTCAGCGGAGTGTTCGTCTTCAGCGACACCATCCGCGGCAGCTTCGACCGCCTCTTCGCCAACGCCTACGAAGGCACCGACGCATTCGTCCGCTCGTCCAACGTGATCGAGGCCGACTTCGGCGCCGAGACCCGTGACCGCATACCCGACAGCCTGATCGCCGAGGTGCGAGCACTCCCGGGTGTCGCCGAAGCTGAAGGCGACATCCAGGGCTTCGCCCGCATCGCCACCTCCGACGGCACGGCGGTCGGCCAGGACGGGCCACCGAAGTTCGGTGGCGTGTGGATCGACTCGGCCAGCTCGCCGTGGGCGCTCGCCGAGGGCAGCGCCCCGGCTGATGGGACGCAGGTGGTGATCGACCGCCGCTCGTCGAAGGAGGCCGACATCGCCATCGGCGACACGGTGCAGGTGACGAGCCAGACCGGCGTCGGCGACTTCACGGTGTCAGGCATCGCCACGTTTGCCGGCTCCGACACCTCGGGCGGGGCGACATGGGCGTTGTTCGATCTGCCCACCGCTCAGGAGTTCCTGATCGGCCAGCCAGGCCTGGTCGACTCGATCGCCGTCGTGAGCGATGGCTCGATCACCGACGAGGCCCTGGCCGAACTGGTCGAGCAGCAGTACGCCGGGCGCGACATCGAGGCGCTGACCGGACAGGAGATCACCGAGGAGAACCAGACTGCGGTGCAGGAGGGCCTGCAGTTCTTCACGATCTTCCTCACCATCTTCGCGGTGATCTCGCTGTTCGTCGGCAGCTTCATCATCTACAACGTGTTCAGCATCAGCGCCGCCCAGCGCCAGCGCGAAAACGCTCTGTTGCGGGCGATCGGGGCCAGCCGCGGTCAGGTCACACGCGTGCTGTTCGTCGAAGCGATCGTGGTCGGCCTCGTCGGCGGTCTTCTCGGCTTCGTCGGCGGTGTCGGATTGGCGACGGTGA
>JAYUSX010000096.1:0-14073 GCA_043755475.1 Actinomycetota bacterium | reverse complement strand
CCCGAGGGGTGGGGCGACCACGAGGTCCGCCCACGACGCAGATCGCTCTCCGACAGCACCGGCGGCCAATCCATCGCAGAGCGCGATCGCGATGCGGGTGTCGGTGTCGAGTGGGAGGTGTGGTCCGTGCTGCTCACACGATCCGACGGGAACCACGACGAGCGGTCGCGTGGAGGCCGCGGTCGACACGTCGGGCCACGTCCGTTCGCCGAGGGCGCTCGACCGGGTCATCGATCTGTGGTCGACGCTGTGGCCGGCAGCGCCCGCGGCTGCCGGGCGGGCGTCGCCAACGCCATCGATCTGAGCGAGGACCGCGTCGTCCGGATGTCCCGTCATCGCAGGTCACGATAGTGGCGTCGCGCGGGCCGCCGCGGTGGGCGCAATGTGTGTCGGCCCTGGGTCCGACGGGCCGTCGACCGGCCGTGCCGCACTCCGAGCGTTCCACCGTCACGGGCTGAGCCGATCGGATCATTCGATGGCCCACCGTTGTGGTGGCGGGGAGGAGGTGCCACGATGCTGCGATGCGCCCTCGTGGCCGTCGCGGGAGACGGGAGCTCGATCTCAAGGAGCCGATTTCCGTGGCGCGCCTGATCGGGCGTTTTGCCGTCGCCGGGGTGGTCGTGCTCGCACTCGTGAGCGCGGTGACGGCGATCGCCAGTCTCCGCATCGGCACCGATCAGGCCATCGCCGACGCCCAACGCGTCACTTACACCACCGGCAAGGGCATCATCGAGCCGTTGCTCGGCGCCGGTCTCGTCGCACAGGACCGGGTCGCGCTCGAACGGCTCGACCTGGCAGTGCGCACCAACGTGTTGGCGGGATCCTTGATCCGAGTCAAGATCTGGTCGAACGACGGCGTGATCCTCTACTCGGACGAGCCCCGCCTCATCGGTGAGCAGTTCGAGCTCGAGGCCGACAAGATGGAGGTGCTCGCCACCGGAGAGGCGCGTGCCGAGGTGAGCGATCTGTCCGACGCCGAAAACCGCTTCGAGACCGAGTCGAAGCTGCTCGAGGTGTACGAGCGTCTCGAGCTGGACACCGGCGAACCGGTGATCTACGAGGCCTACTTCCGGTACAGCGGTGTTGCGGCGGTGGGGCGCAAGCTGTGGACCCAGTTCGCTCCGATCGCGATCGGCGCCCTCGTGTTGCTGCAACTGGTCCAGGTGCCGCTCGCGTGGTCGATGGCCCGCCGGTTGCGAGCCGGTCAGCTCGAGCGCGAGCGGCTCCTTCGGCACGCGATCGAGGCGTCGGACAACGAGCGTCGCCGCGTCGCCAGCGACCTCCACGACGGTGTCGTCCAGGAGTTGACCGGGATCTCGCTCAGGCTCGCGGCGCTGGGGCGTGGAGAGGTGGTCCGACCCGCACAGGTGGCCGAAGCGTCGGCGGCCATCCGCAACAGCATCAAATCGCTGCGGTCGTTGCTGGTCGAGATCCACCCTCCGAACCTCTACGAGGAGGGACTCGAGTCAGCTGTCGGCGATCTGCTGAGCGGGCTTGCCGCGCGAGGCGTGGTGACGGAACTCGCCGTCGACCTCGGGACCGCGCAGCTGCCGCGCGAGGTCACCGCACTGATGTACCGGACCGCACAAGAGGCGCTGCGCAACGTGTCGACCCACGCCCAGGCCCAGCATGTGCGGGTCGATCTGCGGTTGTGCAACGATCGCCATGTGCGGCTCTCCGTCGACGACGACGGACGTGGGTTCTCGGCGGAGCAACTCGCCGATCGAGGTTCGGAGGGACACATGGGACTGCGTTCACTGGCGGACCTGGTCGCCGACATGGGCGGCTCGCTCGAAGCTCGGTCGTCTCCGGGGCGGGGCACGAGCGTGCGCGTCGACCTCCCCC
The DNA here is from genome assembly GCA_043755475.1 of Actinomycetota bacterium. Taxonomy (GTDB): domain Bacteria; phylum Actinomycetota; class Acidimicrobiia; order Acidimicrobiales; family Ilumatobacteraceae; genus VFMC01. The sequence continues at coordinate 12,228 of JAYUSX010000096.1, read as the reverse complement.
TGCATCGGCAGGACGCGGCATGATCCGCGTGGTGGTCGTCGACGACCATGTGGTGGTGAGGTCGGGCCTCGAACAACTGCTTGCCACCACGACCGACATCCAACTCGTAGGAACCGCATCGAACGGCATCGAAGCACTCGATGTGGTGGAGGCGCTCGACCCGGACGTCGTGCTGATGGACCTGTCGATGCCTGAGCTCGACGGAGTGGAGGCCACCCGGCGGATCACCGAGCGATTCCCTCGGACCCGGGTGTTGGTCCTCACGTCGTTCTCCGACCAGACACGGATCCTCGACGCTCTCGCCGCAGGCGCGGATGGGTACCTCTTGAAGCACGCCGAGCCCGACGAGATCGCTGCCGGTATTCGCACGGTGTTCGAAGGCGGCTCGCCACTCGATCCGAAAGCAGCCCGTGTGCTGCTCGAGTCGCGGCGGACCCGGCGACATGTGGTTCATCTCACCGACCGCGAGCAGGAGGTGCTCCTGCTCGTTCGTGACGGGTTGGCCAACAAGCAGATCGCTCGTCGGCTCGGGATCAGCGAACGCACGGTGAAGGCCCATCTCACGAGTGTGTTCCAACGACTCGGCGTGACCGATCGCACCCAGGCTGCGATCTGGGCGACCCGGAACCTGGACTGACCTCGACCGGGCGTCTGCCGGGAAGGATCAGCCGCCTTTTCCGCCTTTGCCGCTGCCGCTTCCATCTCGTCCGCTTCCGCCACTGCCGGACGGCGTTCCGCCCGACGCGGGGTCGGTGGTGTCGGACGGCGTCGAGTCATCGGTCGGAGACGGTGTGGTGTCGGTGGTGGTGTCGGGGCCGACAACGCCATGATCGTCCGTCGTCCCTGGCGTCGATGGTGTGACGTGATCGGGCGAGTCGACCGTCGGACTGGAGCTCGTTGGAACAATGCTCGTGGTGATGCCCTGCACCGATCCGCTGCCCGATCCGCTGCCCGACCCACTCGAGCCGGACGCGACCGCCCGCGGGGCGGAGGGCTGCGCTGCACCGATGGCATCGAGCGTCGACGGCGGTGCCGGCTCCGTCGAGGTGGACTCGATGGCCGCACCCGCCGAACCGCCTGCAGGACCCACGCCCACGACCAATGCGAACGTCGGGTCGACGACGACCACTCGCTCGGCGCGAGGCGACGGGGTGGTGGCGGCGGCCGCGCTCGCGGGAACCTTGCCAGGGTTCTGCCACACGGACTCACTGGTCGGGTGTCCGAGGCTCGGGAACAGCGATGCGTTGACCGCGCCGACCGCGCCGATCGATCCGGCACACGCAAGACCGATCAGGGTCGCGTTGGAAAGCCGACTCAGCGACCGGCGTCGGCGCGACCGTGCGCGTGCTGTCTCCTGGGGAGGTGGCACCTCACCGTGGCCGAGCGGTCGAGAATTGACCAGGGTGAGCCGTCCGTCCCCGATCTCCGTGCCGGCGCGCGGTGTCGGCGCGGATCCGCGAGGACCGGGGCGGCCGTCGTACACACCGTTCATCAGTTCAGTGTGCACGATCGGCTGCAGCACGACCATCGGACGATGGTCGTAGGACACCCGGCCGACGTGGTTGGTCGATCATGTGGACGCTCACGTCACGTAACCCCATGCGCGCAGGGCCGCGATCATCCGCTCCGCGGCGGCGCGTGGCTCGAGCACCACGGTCTCTCCACGGACGGTCGATGTGCCGGCGTCGGTGAGCCGGCGGAGTCGATCGAGAGGATCGTCGCCGTCCGGTGCCGGCATCACCCGAGCTCGAGGACGATAGGGGGTCACGATGGCGGGGGCTCCGTGGTGATGTGCGGGAGGGGTGCGCACCACCTCGATCACGGCATCGCGGCTGGCCAGGGCACGGGGCAGGGGGGCGCGACGTAGCGTGGCCAACGATCCCTCGACCGACAACACGCATGGGGTCGGCACCTCCAACAGCTCGCGACGACCACCGTCGAGTCGTCGAGTGGCATGGATCACGGTGTCGGCGGGTGCAGCGGCGGCGTGATCGAGATCGACCGCCACCAGTCCGAGTGCCTGTGCGACATGGCGGTGGTGGGCGATGAACGCGGGCACCGAGCCGCTGCCGCGATCGAGTGAGTAGTCGCCGCACAGCACCACCGTCGCGTCGGCGAGCAGCTGCGCGAGTTCGAAGGCGACGTCGCGCGAGTCGGCATCAGCTGCCATGTCGAGGCGGACAGCGCGCGTCGCTCCCGCCGCGATGGCGTCGCGCAGCGCTCGTTCGGCACCGACCGGCCCCGCTGCGAACGCCGTGACCGTTGTGTGGCGAACGTCGGCCAAGCGCAGGGCGAGCTCCAAGGCGGCCCGGTCGGCCGGCGACACTCCTGCGAAGCGGTCGTCGTTCGCGTCGGGCCCGGTCGACCCACCGTCGAGGGGGGCCGCCGTCCACTTGAGGCACACGGCGATCATCGACGGACGGTCCCCGTCACCGGCAGGGTCACAGGCAGGGGCTCAGGCAGGGGCAGGACGTGTGTCATGTGCGCCGGAACACGACGCCGTGTCCGCCATCGGGATACGTCCAGCTGATGGCACCCTCCTCGTTGCAGACCAGATAGCAGGTGCCACATTCGAAGCACTGCTCGTAGTTGAACACGATGCTGCCGTCGCTCGTGGGGACGAACAGGTTCGCGGGGCAGGCGACGACGCACGCCTGCGTGCTGCAGCCCTCGCACCGGTCGCTGTCGACCACGATGTGGGCGCGCTCGTGCACGTCGAAGCGCACGGTGTCCATCCGATCCTGGAACGAGATCTCTGGCCAGGTGTGGTCACGCTCGATGTGCGTCATCCGAAGCTCCGAAGACCGTCGAGGCCGTCGCGTGCCAGGTCGCGGCGGCGGATGCCCAATCGCTTGCGTTCGGAGGTGATGATGCGGCGGAGTCCTGGCTTCGGATCGGGGTTGTCGACTCGGAACATGCGCTCGGCGACGCTCGTGATCAGCTCGGGGTACAGGTGCTGTACCCGGTCGCTGAGCACCAGGTGGGGGGCACGCTTGAGCTTCCGGTGGTCCTTCAACACGAAGGTCTCCGACAGGCGCCGCTCGTAGCCGGCCAGGCCCGCGGCCGACACGTCGCCGAGGTGCAACGCCTCGATGGCCGCACGAGCGGCATACATGCCGCTCGCCATCGCAAAGTTCACACCCTCCAGCCAGATGCCGGCCGCCAGACACATCGCCGCGGCATCGCCGGCCACCAGGAGGCCATCGCCGACCAGCTTCGGCATCATCGACAGACCGGCTTCGGGGATGAGGTGGGCCGAGTACTCCTTGAGCTCGGCGCCCTCGACGAGCGGAGCAATGGCCGGGTGGGCCTTCAGCGCGGCGATGATCTCCTCCGGGCGCTTCTTCTGTGCCGCGAGCTTCGGCAGCTTCAGCACCGCGCCGACGGCGATCGTGTCGAGGTTGGTGTAGACAAAACCGCCACCGTTCACCCCGCCGGTGCCACCGAGGATCTCGATGTCGACGCCTTCGCGACCGCGCACGCCGAACCGGTCGTCGATCACCTCCTTCGGCAACGACAAGGTCTCCTTCACGCCGAGGGTGTAGTTCGCCGCGTCGGCGGGAGGATGCAGCCCCGCTTGTTTGGCCACGAAGCTGTTCACCCCGTCGCACGCAATCACCACCCGCGCGCGCAGGTCTCCGTCGGGCCGATCGGTGCGGACGCCGACGACGCGCCCACGGTCGTCTCGCAACAAACCGACCACCGTGGTGCTGCACAGCAACTGCGCTCCAGCGGCCTCGGCATGGCCGGCCAGCCAGTGGTCGAAGTCGGGTCGATACGCGGTCGCGCCGTTGTACGGAGGCGCACCCCACGCAGCGGTGCGGAAGTCGACGGTGAGCGCCTGGGTGGGAGTCAGCACCATCGTGGAGCGCCGCACGACCCATCGTTGGATCGGTGCCTGCTCCCACCAGTTCGGGATCAACTCGTCGAGGATGCGCGGGTACACCACCCCGCCGTACATGTTCTTGCTCCCAGGAAACGGTCCGCGTTCGAGCAGCACCACTCGGCGTCCGGAGCGGGCGAGCTCGATCGCGGCACATGCCCCTGCGGGACCGGCGCCGACCACCACCACATCGGCGTCGAAGTCGTCAGCCACGGTGCTGCTCCGCGGCGACATCCACTGTCGGTGTAGAGCTGCCATCCGTCGGTGTAGAGCTGCCATCTGTCGGTGTGGAGCTGCCATCTGTCGGTGTGGAGCGGCCATCTGTCGGCGTGGACAGGAGCATCAGCAGCTCCGCCAGCACCTCGTTGGCGTCGGCGACCACGGCGAGGTCGGCCAGCTGCATCATCGGGCAGTGCGCGTCGACGTTCACGCTGATGATGTGATCGGGGTGGCCGAGTCCGCTCGTGTGCTGCACCGCGCCACTGACGCCGAACGCGAGGTAGAGCTCGGGTGCCACCACGACGCCGGTGGTGCCGATCTGGCGCTCGTGGCCCACCCATCCGCGGTCGGTGATCACGCGAGTGGCCCCCACGCTGGCGCCGAGATGGGTGCCCAGGTCGGCCAGCTGGGCGAACTGTTCCGGGGTGCGCAGGCCGGCACCGCCCCCGACGATGCGGACGGCTTCGGCGAGGTCGACGGTGGCGGCGTCGGGCGCCAGCACCTCCACCACACGGGCGTCGGGGAGTGCATGTGCGTTCGGCTCGGGCAGGTCGACGGAGAGCGTCGTCACCGAGCGCTCACGGCTGCACGGCTCGCTGCCCCGAACGCCGACCTGCAGCGTTGCGACCAGGCCGCCAGGCGCGGGCATCGTGTGCATCGACCGGCCTCCATCGCGCGGCACCACGACCGTCCGTTCGGTGACCAGCGTGACCGCCGCGAAGAACGGTCGATCGAGGGCCGCAGCGAGCCGGGGCCCGAGGTCGCGGCCGTCGGGCGACGCTGGGAGCACGATGATCGCTTCGTCGGTGAGGACGCGGGCCAGGGCATCTGCCCACGCCCCCGGTCGGTAGGCGCCGGCCTCGCACAACAGCACGTCGCCCGTGAGGTGCGCCGCAGCCAGTTCGACCTGCTGTCCGATGAGCAGGGTTCGGTGGCCGCACTCGTCGGCGGCCTCCAGCGCTCCCGCGGGCAGTGCGCCATCTCGAACGGGGATCACGCACAGCACGCCGTCAGGTTAGAAGGCCGAGGTCGAACCAGGGCAACTCGTCCCCCTGGTCTCTGAGCCACTGCGTCACCGGGACGAGAGCGCCTTGGCGTAACAGGCGCTTGAGTCGCTGTGCAGATACGCGCCCCATGCGGATCGCCGCACGAAGCCAGCCTTGAGGTAGAGGCTCGTGGCCGCCGGCAGGTAGTCGGCCGTCTCGAGCACCAGCGTGGTGGCGCCCAGACCTCGAGCCCGTTGTTCGAGCTGATGCAGCACTGCCGCGCCGACTCTGTGGCCCCGCCCCGCCGGGCGGACGAACATTCGCTTCACCTCGGCGCGGTCCGGGGGCTCGCCGAGCTCGTCGTCGAGCAACCTGATCGCACCGCAGCCCACCGGCGCACCGTCGAGCCACGCCACGATGAAGCATCCTCGATCGGGTGCCACGTCCGTTTCGTCGAGCGAGAAGAAGTGGTCACCCGGGTGCATCGACAGCTCGGCATTCAGTTCGGAGATCAGCGACTGCGACACGGCGTCGGTGAGCGGGCGGTCGTCGACGACGAGGACCGGCCGACGGCGCGAAACGCCGGCCGGGATCGTGGCGATGTTGAGCTGGGCCACATGCGCGTCGGGAGGCGTCGGCGAGACCACGAGCCCCGAGTGTAGGGAGCAACGCCTCCGGCGGGGCTCGGGTGGACGATCGTCAGCGCGACGTGTCGGGGGCCTCGTTGCCCGCAGGAACGGCGGGGAACGGGATGGTGTCGTCGGTGGCTGCGGCGCCACGCTTGGCCCGCACGTGGCGCACCACTTCGATCACGACGTTCACCGAGAGGGCGGTGCCGAACGCGACCCAGAACGCGGCGGTGTGGTTGTCCTTGAACGGCTCACCCACGATGCGGGCGAGCCCGGCTGCATAGGTGGCCCAGATGACGCATGCGAGCGCGACCCAGGGGATGAACCAGCCGCGGGGCTGGCGGGTGATCCCGCTCGAGAGCGTGAGCACCGTGCGGCCACCAGGGATGAATCGCGCCGTGATGAGCAGCAGACCTCCACGCTCGCGGATCTGTTCGCCGGCCCATGCAAGGCGGGCCGCGAACGTCGGGTGGTGCGCGGCGCGGCGCGCGAATCGGTCGGAGAAGCCGCGGCCGATGGTGTAGGCGGTGTTGTCGCCGAGGAATGCTCCGACTGCGCCGCTGACGACCACCATCCAGAGCATGTACGGCGCCTCGCCCACAGCGACCGACACTCCGGCGATGATCACCGTGGTCTCGCTGGGAACGATGGGAAGCACGGAATCGAAGAAGGCGATGCCGAAGACGACGCCGAGGAACCACCAGTTGGCCGACCAGTCGCCGAGGGTGTCGGTGAGGTCAGTGATCCAGCTGAAGATCCCGGCGAACATGACGGCGCAAGGATAGTGCGAGTGCGGCCGCATCGTCGGGAGTGCGAGCGGTGACCGTGAGGTGGCCCATCTTCCTCCCGGGGCGCGGCTCGGTCTTGCCGTAGAGGTGCAGATGAGCGTGTCCGCCGGCCAGCGCGCGGGTCCAGTCGGGCGGACCCGCGGCCCATTCGTCGCCCAGCAGGTTCACCATCGCCGCGCCGTCGGCGACGAGGGAGGGGTCGCCGAGGGGGAGGCCGCACACGGCCCTGACCTGTTGTTCGAACTGGCTGGTGGCGGCAGCATCGAGGGTCCAGTGGCCGCTGTTGTGCGGGCGCGGGGCCAGCTCGTTCACGACCAGCTCCCCGTCGACCACGAACATCTCGACGGCGAGCACGCCGACATAGTCGAGGGTGACGGCGATCGAGATCGCCAACGCCGCCGCCTGCTGCGCGACGTGATCGGACGTCCGAGCGGGCACCACCGTGACGTCGAGGATGCCGTGGACATGGGTGTTGGCGACCGTGGGATGCACCGCGCAGATGCCATCCACGCCGCGGGCCAGCACCACCGACAGCTCTTGTTGAAGCGCCAGTCGCTGCTCCACGACGCACCCGACCCGACCGAGGGCGTGCCACGCCGTGGCGAGCTCGACGTCGTCGGCCACGGTGACCTGCCCCTTGCCGTCGTACCCGAGACGGGCGGTCTTCACGATCGCGGGGAACCCGACGCCGCGATCTCGCATCGGTTCCCGCAGGTCGTCCTCGGAGTCGATGACCGCGTACGGCGCGACGGGGATGCCGGCGTCGATGAGGAACCGCTTCTCCGACCTGCGGTCCTGGGTGATGCCGATCGCTGCGGGAGACGGCCGGACCAGCGTGGCCGCGGCCAGCGTGGCCAGGGCAGCCGCGGGTGGGTTCTCGAACTCCGTGGTCACGACGGCGCAATTGCGAGCGAGCGTCGCGAGCGCCTCCGGGTCGTCGTACGCGGTTGCGAGGTGGACATCGGCGGCCGCCCCGGCGGGCGCCTCCGGATCGGGCTCGAGCACCATCGTCCGGTAGCCCATGGTGCGGGCGGCCATGACGAAGTACCGGCCGAGCTGGCCGCCTCCGAGCACACCGATCATGGCCGGCGGAAGGATGGGGGCCGGCGGCTGGATCGACATCGGGCCGGTCATGCCGGGGGCACGACGCTGGCGGCAGCATCGTCGTGGCGCCGCCGCCGGTCGGCGACGAGTCGTTCGTGCAGTTCGGGATCGCCGCCGGCGAGGAGCGCGACAGCGAACAGAGCGGCGTTCGTGGCGCCGGCCTCACCGATCGCGAACGTTGCGACCGGCACGCCGGCAGGCATCTGCACGATCGAGTACAGCGAATCGAGCCCGGAGAGATGTCGAGAGGCGACCGGCACACCGAGGACCGGAACCGTGGTCTTCGCGGCGAGCATGCCCGGGAGGTGCGCGGCGCCACCGGCGCCGGCGATGATCGCCCGGAAACCTGCCTGGTGCGCCCGTTCGGCGAAGGCGAACATCTCGTCGGGCATGCGGTGCGCCGACACGACCTGCACCTGGTGGGCGATGCCGAACTGCTCGAGCACGTGCACGGCGCAGGCCATCGTCGACCAGTCGCTGGTGCTGCCCATCACCACCGCGACGAGCGGGGCGGGCGTTTCGGATGTCTCGAGCGTGGGCGACTTCGCAGGCACGTCAGGCATTCTGCCGGTTCAGACAGCGGCGCCGGCGCGCTCGCCCTCGACGACGGCCGCGTGCGCCCGTCGGGGGGCGATGCAGTCGCCGACACGTTCCACGCTCACCCCAGCCGCAACCAGGTCGTGATAGAGCCACTCGACGGGATTGGCGGGAACGGCCAGCACGAGCCAGTCGAGGCGGCGGGTCTGGTTCGCCCCGGTGGGGTGGTGCAGCAAGGTGAGCTCGTTGCCGGCCAGACCCATGGGCACGAGATCGGTGGACTGCACGATCCCCTTCGCTCCGGCGCGCATCCACCAGTTCTCCATGTCGAGGGTGATGCCGAGGTCTTGGCCCACCACCATGCCCGGCGTGACGATCTCGACGTGGCAACCTCGATCGGCCAGCAGCTCGGCGACGGATGTCGCGTGATGGAAGCCGACCTCGTCGATCACCACCACCGTGTCGCCTGTGTCGGGACCGGGACCTCCGGTGCCGCCCAGCACGTCGCGAACATCGATCGCGTTGGTTGCGTCGGCAGGCACCCACCAAGGTCGCTGCGCTTCTGCGCCGGTCGCGACGATCACGTGATCCGGCGACTGCTCGGTCACGAGGCCGGGCCAGACGCCCACCCCGAGTTCGATCACCACACCGAGGCGCCGGCACTCGGCGAGCTGGTTGCGAATCATGTCGCCGAACTCGGCACGATTCGGAACGCTCGCGGCCAGCCGCACCTGCCCACCGGCCTGCGTCTCCTTGTCGTACACGGTGACGCGATGACCGTTGCGGGCGGCCGCGATCGCCGCCTGCAAGCCGGCCGGGCCCGCACCGACCACCATCACCTGCTTCGGCTTCCTGGCGATCTGCACGGAGCCGACACCCTCGGACTCTCTGCCGGTGCGCGGGTTCTCGATGCACCCGAGCCACCGGTTCAGGCCCATTCGCCCGACGCACTCCTGGTTGCAGCTGAGGCACAGGCGGATCTCGTCGGTGGCACCGGCGCGGGCCTTGGCCGCGAAGTCGGCGTCCGCGATCTGCCCTCGCACCACACCGACCAGATCGCAGTGTCCTTCCGCCAGGGCCCGCTCGGCTTGGAGCGGGTCCTTGAACCGACCGACGCCCACGACGGGCAGGTCGACCGCCTTGCGGAACGCGCTGGGGATGTACATCGCATATCCAGGGGGCACGTGCATGCTCGCCTCGATCATGAACAGGCTCGCCGTCGCCACACCGATCGAGGTGTTGATGTAGTCGACGTGGCCGGTCGCTTCCACGATCTTGGCGATCTCGACCGCAGCGTCGATGGTGGTGCCGCTCTCGATCAGCTCGTCGCCGCACAGGCGCACGCCGAGGGCGAGGCGGGTGCCGATCACCTTGCGCACGGCGAGGACGATCTGAGTGAGCAGACGGCTGCGGTTCTCGAGCGAACCTCCGTAGAGATCGGTGCGGCGGTTGGTGGCGGGGGAGAGGAAACCGCGGACGATCGAGGAATGGCTGCACTGCAACTCGATGCCGTCGAAGCCGCCTTCGGCGCAATGCTCGGCGACGAGCGCGTAGCCGGCGACGATCTCGTCGATCTCGGCCTGGTCGATGGCCTTGGGAACCTCCCGGAACAACGGGTCGGCAACCGCTGATGGAGCCCAGACGGGCAGCCGCGAGTACATCGACGAGGCCTGGCCACCGTTGTGATTGATCTGGGCGAAGATCGGCGTTCGGTGCCGGTGCACGGCATCGGTGATCGCCCGGTAGCCGGGGATGACATCTCGGTGGAATCCGTGGATCAGCTTCTCGTAGGGCCAATCGGTCGGGTGTGTGGAGTGCTCCTCGGTGATGATCAGCCCGGCCCCGCCGGCAGCTCGTGCCGCGTAGTACGCAGCGTGCTGTTCGGTCGGCTTGCCGTCGCGGGCGTAGTTCGTGAGATGTGCACTGAACACCAGCCGGTTACGTGTGGTGACTGGCCCGATGTCGAGCGGGGTCCACAGGTACCGATATGCCATGGACGTCGATCGTAGGGTTCGAATGTCAGTACCGCAGAACGGCACCGACCTTGTCGATGTGTGACAGGTCTCCGTTCGGCACGATGATCGTTTCGCCGCCCTTGCTGAGGACCGTTTCGATCAGCTCGTCGACGCGTCATCCACGACGTCGGGGCTGGCGTGAGTGAGGGCGTCGTCAGGGTGTGCGCTCGGTGCGTCCGGCTCGATCGGGCTGGAGGCCGAGGTCGATGTCTGTGCATCGAGCCAGCGCTGCACGCTGGGAAGCAACGTGGCGAGACCGACGGCTCCGGCGATGACGATCGAGATGCCGACCACGCGGAAGTCACCGACGAGGGCTGCGACCACCGCGCCGCCGCCGATCATCGCGATCGCCGACACGATCAGTGCCAGGCGCCCGGTGCGAGATCCGGACACTTTGCTGGCCGCATTCGCGGCCTTCGTCGTCGTGCGGTCGAGCGCTCGTTCGGCCCACGCGAACTCGGTGGCGAGCACTGCCAGGCCGACGATGATCACGAGCAGTCCCGGCCCCGGAAGCGCGAGCATGGCCACCCCGGCACCCAGAACGGCGACGCCCACCGCCAGCACGGCAAGGCGCTTCGTCGTGCGGCCGAACCAGCGGAGCCACTCGGTCGGGGAGTGGAGGCCAGCTCGCCTCGACGGGGATGGGTCACGAAGATCGGGCACGCGAAACCTTTCGCCACGATGTCGAAAGTTTCTCCCGCTCCGGATCGGAGCGATCGACCGGGCGAGCAGTGGCTCGCCGTGATGACGGTCGATCGACGTTCATTTCTCGATCCGACCCTGGCCGGTGGTGCTGGCCGGTGCTGCTGGGCAGGTGTTCGACGGACGAACGAGGGATACTCCCCTTCGCCGACGACCCTAACAGTAGATGTGCATTTCTGGAGATGTGCATTTCTGGAGATGTGCATTTCTGGCAACCGATTTCGCCTTCCAGGACGGGTCCTGTCTGCCGGTCAGTCCTCGGAGTCGTCGAAGCGGCGGGGGTCGATGGCGAGCAAGCCGGCGTCGGTCACTCGCTGGGAGAGCTCCTTGCCGAGCGCGCGCAACGAGTCGCAGGCGTCGGAGCCGATCGCTGCCCACGGCACCACTGCCGATCTGTCGGTGATCTCTTCGATCCGGGCGCGCTGAGCGCGACCCTCGTCGGTGAACGATCCGTCTCGGTGGAGCAGGCCGCGCGCGGCCATCGAGACGACGCATTCGTCCCACTCGGCGTCGTTCCATGCTCGGGTGGCCTGCAGCGCGGCTCGGGGCACGTCGCCCGCAGCAGCGTGCGACACCAAGGCGTCGAGTCCGGAGAGCCCCTCGGTGACGAGCGCGGCGATGTGCCCGTCACCGCGGAACTCGCGCAGCAGGGTCTGCGCGTGCCACAGCGCGAGATGTGGCTCGTCGGGCCACGGCAGCGATGCGTGAGCCGCGAAGAGCGGCCGCCCTTCGGGGTGTTCACACGCCACCAGCGCCGCACTGCGCAGCATCTCGGCACCGGCCGCGAGCCGCTGGGAGGTCATCACATCGGGGCCGAACGCTCTGCTGAGCGAGTCGTCCACCGCAGCCAGGCGGGCGTCCAACAGCGCGCCGGGCGTCGTGCGGTTCCAGAGCCCGTCCATCGATCGGCGCACGAGCGTCGGGTGGAAGTTGTAGAAGGTGGCGATCACCACCTCGGCGCTCACCGGTCCCATCGCTGCCGCCCGAGAACCGAAGTAGCCGGACCGGTGATGGGTCACACCTACCGCTTCGTATCGAGGGGGCGCGTCAGGCGTGAAGTAAATCATCCCGTGGACGGCCTCGAAGCTGCGCCACGTGCGGCGGGCGTCGGTCGGGCTGACGTGAGGTGGGGAGGCGTCCGTGGTCGAGTCCGCTGTCATGGACGCACCGTAGGCCGTCGTACAGTGCCGGACATGAGGGAGCTGACGGGCAAGGTCGCGGTCATCACCGGCGGTGCGAGTGGCATCGGAAAGGCGATGGCCGAACGCTTCGCCTCGGAGGGCATGAAGGTCGTGCTCGCCGACATCGATGAAGCACGCTTGCGCTCGGTCGAGGCCAAGTTGGCCGAGGGCGGCACCGAGGTTC
>JAYUSX010000095.1:0-5487 GCA_043755475.1 Actinomycetota bacterium | reverse complement strand
CTCCCAACCCAGCTCGCCGACGTAGCCGATGCGCAGGGCTAGCACCGGGGCGCTGCCGATCGTGATCTCCCTGGCACGGGCGTACGTGAACGCAGCGTTGCTGACGTCCTCTTCGCACACTGCCTGCAGGACGTCACGACTCTTCGGCCCGCAGAGGTTGATCACGGCCCGAGCACTGGTCAGGTCACGGATGACGACCGAGCCATCAGCCACGCCGGCGCCCGGTGAGTTCGCCCTGATCCAGCCCATGTCGTGGGCGCCGAAGGCCGCGCCGGTCACCACGTACCAGCTGTCGGCAGCGGTGCGGATCATCGTGAGGTCGCACTCGATGCCACCGCGTTCGTTGCACAACTGCGTGTACGTGACCGTCCCGACGCTCTTGTCCATGTCGGCCACGCTGAGCCACTGCACCGCGGCGAGTGCGCCCGGACCGGTGATCTCGAACTTGGCGAAGCTGCTCTGGTCGATCAGGCCGACGCCGCTGCGGATCGCCAGGTGCGCGGCGCCGACGTGCTCGAACCAGTTCGGCCGCCCGAACGACGGACGGTCCTCGGGTTCGACGCCCTCGGGTGCGAACCAGTTCGGGCGCTCCCATCCGCCGCGCGATCCGAACACTGCGTTGCGGGCGGCGAGCGCCTCGTGCAGCGGGCTGCGCCGGATGCCGCGGGCGGTCACCTTCTCGGACCCGGGGGCAGAGAGTTTGTAGTGGTGCGCGTACATCTCGACCATGCGTTCGCGCATGAAGTGGCGCGTCGTGTGGTGGAACGCGAATCGGCGCACGTCGAGCGGCCACAGGTCGAGCGATGGGCGGCCCTCGAGCATCCACTCGGCCATCATCTTCCCCGCGCCACCTCCGGCGGCGATGCCGTAGAGGAAGCCGGTGGCCACGTAGAAGTTGTCGAGCTCGGGTGCCCGACCCATCACGAAGTCGGCATCGGCGGTGTAGGGGATGGGGCCGTTGATCAGGCTGCGGATGCCTGCCTGCTCCAGCACCGGCGTGCGCTTCTGGGCCAGCTCGGCGAGCTGCGCGAAGCGATCGAAGTTCGAGTCGAACAGCCTGCGCTGGAACGGCTCGGGGATGCGCTCGTCGACGCCGAACGCGAGGGTGTCGGGCTCGTAGCCGCCGACGAGCAGACCCGGGCCGTCCGGCTTGTAATACACGAGGTGATCCGGGTCGCGCATCGTCGGCATCTTGCCGAGCTCCAACGGGGTGTAGCCCTCGATCGGGCCCGAGAGCAGGTACTGATGCTCCACCGCCACGGCAGGGACGCGTGCGCCGACGAGCTTGCCGACCTCCATGCCCCACATGCCTGCGGCGTTCACCACCATCTCGCACTCGATCGCCGACTCGGTCCCGTCGGCACCGGCGGTGTGCACGGTGGTGCAGCGGCGACCGTCGACGTCGATCGTCACGACCTTGGTGTGTTCGCAGATGGTCGCGCCACGCATGCGTGCACCGCGTGCGATCGCCTGGGTGACGCTGGCCGGGTCGATGTACCCGTCGGTCGGCAGGAAGGCGGCGGCGAGGACGTCGGTGGTGCTCATCAACGGGAAGAGCTCCTGCGCCTTCTGCGGCGAGATCACCTCCATCGGCAAGCCGAAGCTCTTGGCCATCGTGGTGAGCCGCTTGAGCTCCATCACACGTTCGGGAGAGCACGCCAGGCGCAAGCTGCCGGTCTCGTGCCAGTCGACGGCCTGGCCGGTCTCCGCTTCGAGCCCTCGGTACATCTCTACCGACTGTTCGAGCATGCGGGTGGTGTTGCGCGACGACCGCAGCTGGCCGACGAGGCCCGCCGCGTGCCACGTGGCGCCATCGGTGAGCTGATGCTGCTCGACCAGCACGACGTCGGTCTCGCCCATCTTGGTGAGCCAGTAGGCGATGCTGCAGCCGAGGATGCCGCCGCCGATGACGACGATGCGGGCGCGTTCGGGGAGGGGAGTGCTCATCGCGATCAGGCCTTCACTCGTGAGTTCGTCGGGTCGTACAGAGGCTTGAGGGTGACCTCGGCCGGCACCCGTTCGGTGGCAACCTCGAGCTCATAGCTTCCGCTGGTGACCCACTGGCCGAACTCGCGGACGGCGGCGAGTTGCTGTGGTCGACGGACGTAGCCGAGCCCGATCGAGCGGTCGATCGTGTAGCCGAAACCGGCACTGTTCAACCAGCCGACTCGTTCACCATCGCGGAAGATCGTCTCTCGACCGAGCAACACGATCGAAGGGTCGACCGTGAACGTGGCGAGCAACTTGCCGATGCCGCGCTCGCGTTGGGCGACGATCGCATCACGACCGAGGAAGTCGATGTCGGTCGTCGTCTTCACCGCCCACCCGAGGCCGGCTTCGAGCGGTGTGTGGTCGGGGCCGATGTCGCTACCCCATGCCCGGTAGCCCTTCTCCAGTCGGGTGCTCTCGATGGCGCGGTAGCCAGTGTTCACCAGACCGTGTGCCACGCCGGCAGCGAACAGCGCGTCGTAGACCCGGCTGGCGTACTCCACGGGCAGGTGCAGCTCCCATCCGAGTTCTCCCATGTAGGTCACACGCAGCGCGCGCACCGGGCAACCGGCGATACCGATGATCTGCATGGAACCGAACGGGAACGATTCGTTCGTCAGATCGACACTCGTGACCTCCTCCAGGATCGACCGGCTGTTCGGCCCCATCAGGGTGAGCACCGACCATGCCGACGTCACGTCGAACAACTGGGCGTTCGCACTCGCCGGGATGTTCTGCTGGATCCAGTCGAAGTCGTGGGTGGCGTAGCCCGTACCGGTGACGATGTAGAACTCGTCGTCGGACACGCGGCACACCGTGAGGTCGGCCTGGATGCCGCCGCGCGCGTCGAGCATCTGCGTGTAGGTGAGCGAACCGGCCGGCTTACGCACGTCGTTGGCGCAGATCCAGTTTAGGGCGGCCATCGCGCCGGGCCCCTTGAGCGCGTACTTCGCGAAGCTCGTCTGGTCGACCAGCACCGCCGCCTCGCGGCACGCCCGATGTTCGCGACCGACGGCGGCGAACCAGTTCTGGCGCTCGTACGTGTACACGTCGTCGGCACGCTCGCCCAGCGACGCATCTGCGAACCAGTTCGGCCGTTCCCAGCCCAGCTTCTCGCCGAAGCACGCTCCCTGGGCGAGCAGCTTGGGGTACAACGGCGAGGTGCGCGTCGGCCGACCGCTGTGGTGCTCCTCGAAGGGCCACGCCATCGTGTAGTGCTTGCCGTAGGCCTCGAGCGTGCGGGTGCGCACCCAATCGGTGTCCTGGTGCGGTCGCCCGAAACGGCGGATGTCGACCACCCACAGGTCGTACGGGGCCACACCCTGATGCACCCATTCGGCAAGTGCCATGCCCGCGCCGCCGCCGGCAGCGATGCCGAAGGCGTTGAAACCAGCACCGACGAAGAAGTTCTTCAGCTCGGGCGCCTCGCCGAGGATGAAGTTGCCGTCGGGCGTGAAGCTCTCCGGTCCGTTGATGAGCGTGCGGATGCCCGTGTTCGCCAGTTCGGGGATGCGACCGATGGCGAGCTCCATCGTGGGAGCGAAGTGGTCCCAGTTGCTGTCGAGCAGCTGGAACTGGAACGGGCGAGGGATGCCCTTCACGGCCCACGGGATCGGGTTGGGCTCGTACCCGCCCATCACCAGGCCACCGACCTCTTCCTTGTAGTACGTGAGCCGATCGGGATCGCGCAACGTGGGCAGGTTGCGAGGCACCTCGGGGGAGAACTGCTCGGTGATGATGTACTGGTGCTCCACCGGCACGAGCGGCACGTTCACACCGACGGTGGCGGAGAGCGCCCTCGTCCACTGACCGCCACAGACGACGACCTTCTCGCAGGCGATCCGACTCTGCGTGCCGGTGGCGTCGATGGTGACGACGGCCGTGATCACGCCGTCGACCACCTCGATCCGCTCGACCTCGGTCTCCTCGCAGATCGTGACGCCGTGCATGCGAGCGCCCTTGGCCAACGCCATGGTGATGTCGCTCGGGTTGGCCTGGCCGTCGGTGGGAAGGAACGCAGCGCCGACCACGTCGTGCACCTCCATCAACGGCCACAGCTCCTGCGCCTCCTTCGGCGAGAGGAGGTGCATCTCGAGACCGAAGCTGGTGGCCGTGGTCGCCTGCCGCTTCACCTCGGTCCAACGTTCCTGATTGCACGCAAGGCGGAGGCCGCCGTTCATCTTCCAGCCGGTGGCCTGGCCGGTCTCGGCCTCGAGCGTCTTGTACAACTCGACCGAGCTGCCGAGCAGCTGGGTGATGTTCGCGCTGGTGCGAAGCTGGCCCACCAAGCCGGCAGCGTGGAACGTCGAGCCCGACGTGAGCATGTGCTTCTCGACCAGCACGGTGTCGGTGTAGCCGAGTTTGCCGAGGTGGTAGGCGGTCGAGCATCCGACGATGCCACCCCCGATGACGACCACTCGTGCCTGCGTGGGCAGTTCTGCCATGGGAAGCCTCCTCGCGTTCACCCCGAGAGTAATCCGCAAGATCAACAGATCTGGCGTTTTCTGTTGGAGTGGGTGATCATGTCGCCCGTGGATCGCTACGAGCACGAGGTGATGAATGCCGTCGGCCTGCGCGGCAGGGTCAGCGTTCGCGAGCTGGCGACGTTGCTGGATGTGAGCGAGCAGACGGTGCGGCGCGTCGTGAAGCCGATGGTCGAGCGGGGCGAGGTTCACAAGGTGCACGGGGCGATCAGCTCGGTCACCAGCAACGGCGATGCCCCGTTCCTCATGCGGATGAACGTCGCCCGCGAGGCGAAGGTTGCGATCGCGGCCGAGGTGGCCCGGCTCGTGCGCGACGGCGACACCGTCGCGCTCGACAGCGGTTCGACCACGGGATACACGGCTCAAGCGCTGCGCGGCCATCACGGGTTGACCGTCGTGACGAACTCGTCGTTCATCGCGACCACGCTGGCCACCATCCCCGGGAACCGGGTGCACATGGCCGGTGTCGAGCTGCGCAACCACGACGGAGCGTCCTTCGACGCGTTCGCGTTCCAGGTGGTGCGCTCGATGAAGGTCCGTGTCGCGATCCTGTCGGCATCGGCCATCGATCTTCGCCGCGGCCCGATGGTGCACGAGCATGCCGAAGCCGAGATGTCGGCGGCGATGGGCGGCATCGCCGATCTGCGGATCCTCGCGGTCGACGCCTCGAAGTTCGGCACGAGCGCCCTCGTCGCGCTCGCCGAACTCCGCCCGGGCGACGTGGTCGTGACCGATCGCCAGGTGCCACGCTCACGTCGTTCGTCCGTCGCACCCGCTCGCCTCATCGTCGCGTCGTGAGCGAGACCCGCAGGTGCTGCGGGTAGGGCTCACGGGGCGTGTTGGACGTGGGTCTATGCTCGGGCGACCGGGCCGGGGGCGCCTGGGGGAGGAAGCGAGTCAGTGACCGATCCGATGATCCAGGTGCGCGGACTGTGGAAGGTGTACGGCCACCGAGCGGAGCGCATCGTCGGGTCTCCCGAAGCCGATCTGCCGCGCAACGAGCTCGAGGCCAAGA
>JAYUSX010000094.1:0-14121 GCA_043755475.1 Actinomycetota bacterium | reverse complement strand
CGTCGATCTCGCTCGACGATGCGAAGAAGATCCGCCGCCAGTTCGGGTGCACGTTCAACGACGTCGTGATGGCGCTCTGCTCGGGCACGCTGCGCCGTTACCTCCAGAAGCACGACTGCCTGCCCGACGAGAGCCTCATCGCCATGGTCCCGGTGAGCGTGCGCAGCGGCGACGAGTCCGACGCCTATCAGAACCGCGTGTCGGCGCTGCTGGCCGACTTGGCGACGAACGAACCAGACCCGGTGAAGCGCCTGCACCGGGTTCAGCAGAGCATGACGGCCGCCAAGGAGAACTTCGCGGCGATCCCGGCCGAGACCCTGCAGGACTTCACGCAGTTCGCGCCACCCGCCGTTGCCGCTCGGGCGATGCGCATGTACAGCCGTCTGCGGATCGCCGACCGGATGAACCCTCCGTTCAACCTGATCATCTCGAACGTGCCCGGCCCGGCCTACCCGCTGTACTCGGCGGGCGCGCAGCTCAAGCACTTCTATCCCGTGAGCGCACTCGCCGACGGCCAGGGCCTCAACATGACCGTCCAGAGCTACAACGGCAACCTCGACTTCGGGTTCATCGCGTGCCGCCAACTGGTGCCCGACCTGTGGCTGATGACCGATCTGTTGCACGAGAGCATGCAGGAACTGCTCGATCTCTGCTGAGGCCGGACGCCGAATCGGTCACCGACCAGGCGAAGGGATCGGTGCCGGCGATCAGCCGGCGCGCAGGATCACGAGGAATTGTCCGCCCGCAGCATCCACCTCGGTGCGCAGCTCGGCCGCGGGGCTGAGACGAGAGACTCGATCGGCGAGCCACAACGCTGCCTGGTCGGCATCGTCGCGGCTCGGGCACCGGGCGACGATCGCACGGCCTCCCTTCCGCTCCAAGGTGTCGACCGTCGCGATGATCGGGGCCGGATCGACCACGAAGAGATGCTCGGCCCATGGCACCACCGGCGCGACCGCGCCTTTGCGCGTGTTGCAGGCACGATGGGCCAGACGTTCGACCACGGCTCCCTTGGCCTTGCTCGCCGCCTTCGACTTCGCCTTCGTCGTCACGCTGTCGACACTCGGGCCTCGGGGGTCGTTCACGTTCATGTCGCGATCCACCGGCTGATCGCACAGCCAACAGCGCCAGCTCTCCCGATCGCCCACCTCGTCGACGCGACTCATCGCGCGACCACCTCGACCCGGGCCTCGACCTGGGCCTCGACCCGGGCGTCGGCCTCGGCGTCGGCCTCGACCTCGGAACACGTCACGGTGGGCATCGGGCACCGTAACCCGGTGGACCGGGATCGGAGCACACCCACCTGCATCACAGCAACTGCACGAGTCGCTCGGCGATCGCAACCGTGGGCCAGTGCGTGTTGGCGCGGGGCACCTGAGGCATGATCGACGCATCGCACACGAGGAGCGAGTCGTAGCCGATCACGGCGCATCTCGTGTCGACCACCGAACCCATGGCACAGGTGCCGACCGCGTGCACGTAGTCGCCGAGGGACGCTCGTACTGCGTCGAGGGAGCGGTCGTACGGCACCACCGATCCCACCTCGGCGAACGCCGGGTGTTCGAGCGCCCGCTCCGCCGCATCGAGGGCCACCTCGAGAGGAGCCACGTCGCGCTCGTCGGACAGCATGTCGAACTCGACGACGGGATCGATGTTCGGATCATCCGACGCCAGCCGCACGGTGCCACGCGACCTCGACCGCATGAGGGCGACCATCAGCATCGCCAACTCGGGCATCGATGCATCGACGTGCTCGAGTGGCAACAGTTGCAGGTCGTCGACGCCGTGGTCGCCGACGTGTGACGACAAGGTCGCCACCGTCGCGATCGGGAGCGCCCCGAGATCGGCCGGCGCGTTGCGGAGCAGGCCGATCGGGAACGACGGGTGATCGTGCAGGTTCTCGCCGATGCCCGGGGTGTCGACCCCGGAGCGCAACAGCAGGGCCGGCGAATGGATCGCGCCGGCAGCGATGACCACGGTGCCGGCTTCGATCTCGCGCCCGTCGGTCAACCGCACACCCACCGCTCGACGACCGTTGAACACGACGCAGTCGACCTGGCAGTCGCCGACCACGTCGAGGTTCGGCCGACCTCGGGCCGGCTCGAGGTACGCGTCGTTCACCGACACCCGCCGGCCGGCGGCCGACCGGGTGAGCAGCGCGCCGGCAGCTGCGGCAGGCAGGGCATCGGCGAGCGCTCTGTTGACGGCGCCCCACTCGTGCCGCGGAGCCCTGGTGAGCACGAGCGCGCTGCGCTCGAAGCACGGTTGCAGGTCGCGCCACCCCCAGCCGGTGCAGCCGAAACGAGACTCCCACTCGTCGTAGTCGGCAGGTTGGCCCTTGAGCGCGACCATCGCGTTGATCGATGACGACCCACCAATGCCGCGACCACGGGTGTAGAGACGCGGCTCCTGGCCGACAGCCCGAGTCGCGAGCAGTGCCGGCCATGATCGGCCGGGCAGGTCCTTGGCAGCGACGAACGACGGCCCGGCGATCTCGTCCGGCGTGTCGATGCTGCGATGGTCGGGGCCGGCCTCGAGCAGGGTGACGCGAATGCCCGGCCGCTCACTCAGGCGGGCACCGAGGACGCAGCCCGCGGAACCGGCGCCCACCACGACCACATGGCCGAGCGTCCGGAGATCGCTCACCCTTGACGTTGCTCCTGCCAACGGCGCGCGACGTCGGCATACATCTGCGGCGTCGGCAGCATCAGCAGCGAGGCTCCGCCGTCGACGCACAGGGTCTGCCCGGTGATGTACTCGCCGTCGGGGCCGCATAGGAACAACGCCGCCTTGGCGATGTCTCCGGGCGTGCCCGGTCGCCCGAGCGGGGTGATCTCGTTGAGTGCGGCGATGGCCGGTTCGACCTGGAAGATGCGAGCCGTCATGGGAGTCTCGATCAGCGAGGCAGCGATCGTGTTGAAGCGCACCTGCTGAGCTCCGTACTCGACAGCGGCGATCTTCGAGGCGTACTCGACGCCGGCCTTTGCCGACGCGTACGCGGCGAGTCCGCGGGCCGGGTTCTGCGCCGTGAGCGACGAGAGCGACAAGAACGCGCCCCCGTTCCCGTGAGCGGCCATTGCGTTCCCGAAGTGGCGCATGCAGTACAGCGCTCCGACGATCTGCACGGAGTGCATCGCATCGAGCTTCTCGGGTGTGAGATCGGCGATCGCCGTGCTCTGTTCGAACCCTGCGCAGTTCACGGCGATGTGGATGTCGCCGTATGCGTCGGTGGCGGCTGCGACGAGCGACTGCACCTGGGCATCGTCGGTGATGTCGCACGTGACCCCGATCCCGCCGATCGATGCGGCCACTTCGTCGACCACATCTCGCCGACGCGCGCCGATGACGACATGCGCGCCCTCCGCCGCGAACAAGCGGCTGATCGCTTCGCCGAACCCGCTGTGACCACCCACGACGACGGCGGTCCGCCCATCAAGCTTCCCCATTGCAGCGAGTGTACGAGAGCAGCGGTGCGAACCTCTGGCCAAGCCGACTTGTCCTCGCGCCGAGGAGTGGGCAGTCTGGGCGGCATGTTCGGCCGCCTCCCCGAGTGCCTCACCGCCGCACCATCACGCTCGACCGCGTGGCGGTTGGCGCTCCTCTCGGCGCTGTCGGTGGCGATGGCGTGCACCAACGGCGACGGCGACGCAGCCGACGCGCCGGCCACCTCGCTCGCTCCACTCGTCACACCGGTGCCTGCAGCCACGAGTGCAGCGACCAGCACGACCATCCCTCCGGAGACCACGACCACCACGACCAGTACGACCATCCCTCCGGAGACCACGACCACCTTCCCGTTCGTGAACCAAGGCGCCTGGGTCATCGTCGCGAACGCGGCCGATGTTCCCGGCGCGGCGACAAAGATCACCGAGGCGCTCGCCGAGTACGGCTTCGCCATGCTCGACCCGACGAACGGCGCCGGACCAGAGGAACGGATCGACGTCACCAGGATCTATGCGTTGCCCGAGGCACAGGCCGTCGCCGCGTCCGTCGCACGGTTGATGGGAGGGATCACGGTCGAGCGGATGCCGACGCCGGCCCCGATCACCGGGGCGACCGACGGCTTGGGTGAAGCGGGCGTGCTGGTGATGCTCGGCAAGGACCTGGCCGGTGAACCGCTTCCAGGTCCCCCCACGAACTGACCCCCGCCCGTTCAGTCGACGTTGGTGACCGCGGGCAGCCCGTGCAGGTGAGCCGTGTCGCCGTAGCGACGCAACGACCATCGATTCGGCCGGATCAGCTCGAGCTCGGTGATCGAGGTGTTCAGGGTGTTGATGTTGAACCCACCCGTGGGCGCAGTCTTGAGCGCCTGTCGCAGAACCGTGTCGATCACACCCCCGTGGCAGGCGACGAGGACGGTCGAGCCGGCATGCTCGTCGACGAGGCGCCGAACGGCGGCGCCGACTCGGTAGTGGAACTCGGCGATGGTCTCGCCTCCAGGGAAGGTGACGCCGAACGGATCCTCCTCCCACGACGTGGTGCCGAAGCGGTCGACGAAGTCGGCCATCGTCATCCCGTCGCACGCCACCCCCGGATCGTGCTCGCCGAACCCGGCATCGACGACGATCGAAGGGCTACCGAAGGCCTGCGCCACGATCTCGGCGGTCTGACGAGCGCGTGGGAACTGACTGGCGATCACGATGTCGGGGGTGAACTCGGGCGCCGCGATCCATCGGTCGCGAAGGGCTTCTGCTTGTTGCACCCCGAGCGGCGAGAGGCCGGCGCACGTCCGCGGACCACCGATCACTCGGGTCACCGTGGTGTTGGATTCACCATGTCGGACGTAGATGAGGCGGGTCACAGGGGCGTGATCTTACTTTTCGTTCATCCAAGACCCACCGGCGGAGCAGTGGACATAGCTTCGCGGGAGTGCAAGACGCAGGTGTGCGAGCGGTCGACCGCCTCACGGTGAGAACTCTCGACCCCGACCCGCGAGGTGCTGTTCTGGTCGAATCGGCTCGGCTGCTGGGGTTCCACGATCTCGCGACGATCGACATCGCCGACATCTACTTCGTCGCTGGAACGCTCGATCAGCCGACGCGAGAGCGCCTGTCGGAGGTGCTGATCGATGCCCATCTGCAGATCGGGTTCTGGGGACACCCCGACGACACGCCGCCGGGTGCGTCGATCGAAGCCGCGTTGTTGCCAGGCGTGACCGACGGCGTCGCCGCCACGGTGATCGAGGTGGCGCACACGCTCGGCCTCGCGGTCGAGGCCGCCGCCACCGGTCGGCGATACGTCGTCCACACGCTGAGCGGACACCATCTCGCTGACGATGAGCTGAGCCGGCTCGCCACGCGCCTGCTGTCGAACGGGGTGATCGAACGCGTCGCGATCGGCACCATCGACCCGGTGTTCGCTCACGCATCCACACCGGCGACGGTGGAGCACATCGACGTCAGGGGCCTCGACGACGAAGCGCTGGCCGTCATCAACCGCGCTCGCGGCATGGCGCTCGATCCGGCGGAGCTGCGTGCGATCTCCGAGTGGTTCACCGCGGCCGGCAGGGCGCCGACCGACGTGGAGCTCGAAACCCTTGCCCAGACCTGGAGCGAGCACTGCTCGCACAAGACGTTCCGGGCCCGCATCACGATGCCCGACGGGACCGAGCGACCATCGCTGCTCGCCCAGCTCCGCGCGGCGACCGACCACATCGATGCCCCGTTCGTCCGCAGTGCCTTCGTGGGCAATGCCGGCATCGTTTCGTTCTCGCCGGGTGTCACGCTCGCGTTGAAGGCCGAGACCCACAACCATCCCTCGGCGATCGAACCCTTCGGCGGTGCCAACACCGGGGTCGGTGGCGTGATCCGCGATGTGATGGGTGCAGCACACCACCCCATCGCCACCACCGATGTGCTCTGTTTCGGACCGAGCGACCTGCCTCATGCCCAGCTGCCTCCAGGCGTGATCCATCCCCGACTCGTACGCGACGGCGTCGTGGCCGGCGTGGCCGACTATGGCAACAAGATCGGTCTTCCCACCGTGGCCGGAGCGGTGTTGTACGACCCGGGCTACACCGCCAACCCACTCGTGTTCTGCGGATGCATCGGCGTCGGCATGGATGTCCCGCCGCCCACCGGACCGCACCCCGGCGATCTCGTCGTGGTGCTCGGTGGCCGCACCGGCCGGGACGGCCTTCGCGGGGCCACCTTCTCCAGTGCCACCATGGATGCCACCACGGGCGACGTCGCCGGTGCCAGCGTGCAGATCGGCGACCCGATCACCGAGAAGCTGCTGATCGACCTGTTGCGCGACGCGGGCGGCCTCTGGTCGGCGATCACCGATTGCGGTGCCGGTGGCCTGTCCTCGGCGATCGGTGAGATGGCCGAGCACACGGGTGCCGTGGTCGACCTCGCTCTCGCCCCCCTGAAGTACCCCGGGCTGTCGCCATGGGAGATCTGGCTGAGCGAGGCCCAGGAACGGATGGTCGTGGCGGTACCGCCCGGGTCGATCGACGAGCTCGAGCTCCATGCCGACCGGCACGGCGTGGAGCTCACGGTCCTCGGCACCTTCACCGGCGACGGCATCTTGAAGGTGCGCCACGCCGACCAGCTCGTGCTCGAGCTCGACACCGCGTTCTTGCACGACGGACGGCCTCAGCGCAGCCTGCCGGCCGAGCTGCCGACGCCGCGTCGAAACGGAGCGGTCCCGGTCAGCACCGATCCATCGGCCTCGCTGCTCGCGTTGCTGGCTCACCCCAACATCGCGTCGAAAGAAGCGATCATCCGCCGCTACGACCACGAGATCCGAGGGACCACCGTCGTGCGCCCCCTCGTCGGTGCCGGCCACGACGGACCTGCCGACGGTGTGGTGCTTGCCGAACCGAACGGCAGGGTGGGCATCGCCATCGGCCATGGCGTGAACCCCTGGTACGGGGTCGCCGATCCCGAGCGGATGGCCGCAGCCGTGGTCGATGAGGCAATCCGGAACGTCGTCGCCGTCGGGGCCGACCCCGCTCAGGTGGCGATCATGGACAACTTCTCGTGGGGCGACCCACGTCGACCGAGCACGTTCGGCGAGCTGGTGGTGACCGTCGACGCGATCTGCGCCTCGTCGATCGCTCACGGCGCACCCTTCGTCAGCGGCAAGGACTCCCTGAACAACGAGTACATCGGCACCGATGGAGAACGCCACAGCGTGCCGCCGACGCTCGTCATCACCGCAGTCGCCCACGTGCCTGACGCCGACCTGGTCGTCACCCCCGACCTCAAAGCAGCGGGGAGTGAACTGGTGCTCATCGGCACCACACGACCCGAGTTCGGCGGCAGCCACCTCGGCGCGGTGCTCGGCGGATTCGACGATCCGATGGACGGCACGGTGCCGGGGGCAGATCCCTGCGCCCCCGAGCGATACCGGCGGATGCACGTCGCCATCGCGTCCGGCCGCATCAGGTCGTGTCACGACCTGAGCGAAGGTGGTCTGGCCGTGGCCCTCGCGGAGATGGCGATCGGCGGCCATCTCGGTGTCGACGTCGATGACACTGCGCTCCCGCACGACGACGTCGTGGTCGCCCTGTTCTCCGAGAGCACCGGCCGGTTCGTGGTCGAGCTCGCTCCGGGCGATCACGACTGGCTGGCGGCCGAGCTCGGCGAGCCCGTCGTGCTGCTCGGCACCGTGACCGCCGAACCTCGGCTGCGCATCGGACCGTGCACCGTGTCGCTCGCGGACGCCGCCGCTGCGTTCGGGGCCCAGTCGTACGGGGCCCAGTCGTTCGGGGCCCAGTCGTACGGGGCCCAGTCGTACGGGGCCCAGTCGTCCGGGGCCCAGTCGTACGGAGGTGCCCGGTGACCCGACCGAGCGCGCTGGTGTTGCAGTCGCCCGGCACGAATCGCGACCACGATGTCGCATTCGCGCTCGAGCTGGCCGGGGCCGACACATCGTTTGCATCGCTGCTCGAGCTGGCCGGGGATGACGCGCCGCTGAGGCGGGCCCAGATGCTCGTGGTGCCCGGGGGCTTCAGCTATGCCGACGCGCTCGGCGCCGGGCGCATGTTCGGCCTGTCGTTGGAGCACCGGTTCGGCGACCAACTGCGTGAGCTCGTCGCGGCAGGTCGGCCGGTGATCGGCATCTGCAACGGCTTCCAGACACTCGTCCGTTGTGGACTGTTGCCCGGCGCGCTCGGCCACAACGCCAGCGGCGGCTTCCAATGCGAATGGGTGACGCTCGATCCACAGCCGAGCACGTGTGCGTGGACCGAGGGGATCGAGGCGATCGACTGCCCGATCGCTCACGGCGAAGGGCGCTACGTGCATCCCGACGTCGTCGCCCTCGAAGCCGCCGGGCAGGTGGCGCTGCGGTACCGACGCAACCCGAACGGCTCGGCGTCCGACATCGCCGGCGTGTGCGACGCCACGGGCACCGTGCTCGGCCTGATGCCCCACCCCGAGAACCACGTGATCGCGCGTCAGCACCCACATCGCGTTCGTGGTGGAGGTGGCGGCCTCGGATTGCAGCTGTTCCAGCGAGGCGTGGCACGAGCGAGGTCCATCTGATGTATTCGCCCGACGGTCAGACCGCTCCCACGCTCGACGACATCGAACTGGCGCTCCCCGACCGGCGCGCGGGCAAGGTGCGCGTCTCGTACGAGCTGTCCGCGACCGAGCGTCTGTTCGTCACCACCGATCGGCTCTCGGCGTTCGATCGCATCATCGCATCGGTGCCGCACAAGGGCCAGGTGCTCAATCAACTCGCCGCGTGGTGGTTCGATCGGACGCGCGACGTCGTGGCCAACCATCTGATCGAGGTGCCCGACCCGAACGTGACCATCGGCCGGGCGGCGAACCCGCTCCCGGTCGAAGTCGTCGTGCGCGGGTACATCACCGGCGTCACGTCCACATCGCTGTGGCGGCAGTACTCCGGCGGCGCTCGACACATCTACGGCTACGACTTCCCCGATGGCCTCTCGAAGAACACGCCGCTGCCCCACGCGATCGTGACGCCCACCACGAAAGCGATCGATGGCGGCCACGATGAACCGATCAGCTGCCCCGAGGTGGTGTCGCACGGTCTGGTGCCGGCCGAGCTCTGGGCTCAGGTCCAGGAGGCGGCGCTCGCGTTGTTCGCGCGAGGTCAGCAGGCGGCTTCGTCGGCCGGGCTGATCCTTGCCGACACGAAGTACGAGTTCGGACTCGCGGTCGACACGGGCGAGTTGCTCCTCATCGACGAAGTGCACACTCCCGACTCGTCGCGTTACTGGGTGACAGAGTCGTACGCCGACCGCGTGGCCATGCACGAGGAACCGGAGAGCCTCGACAAAGAGGTCGTGCGCCGAGCGTTGATCGATCTCGGTTACGACGGCCACGGCACCCCTCCCACATTGCCGGCCGACGTCGTGGCCGCAGCGTCGGCTCGATATGCCTCCGCCTACGAACGACTCACCGGACTCGCGTTCGAGCCGGGGAGTGCTCCGATCGCCCAACGCATCATCGCCAACCTCGCACCACATCTGACACGCGCCCGTGCCGTCGCCGCTCGTCCGGCGAGCGCTCCCATGGCAGCGACGGGCGCCACCACAGCTTCACATGAGGACCCCACATGACGCGCAGCATCCCGGTCGCTTCGGACCACACCCCGTACCCCGACGACCGACCTCGCGAAGAGTGCGGTGTCTTCGGTGTCAGCACTCCCCACGGCGAGGGGGTCGCGCAGCTCACGTTCTTCGGTCTGTTCGCCCTGCAACACCGCGGACAGGAAGCCGCCGGTATCGCTGTGAGCGACGGGAACAGGGTGCGCATGCACAAGGACTCGGGTCTGGTGAACAGCGTGTTCACTCCAGAGTCGATGGCGCCCCTCACCGGGTACCACTCGATCGGCCACACCCGCTACAGCACCACCGGCGCGAACGCACTGCGCAACATCCAGCCGTTCCTCGTCGAGACCATGCACGGTCCACTCGCCGTGGCCCACAACGGCAACCTCGTCAATGCTCCTGCCCTGCGAGACGAACTGCTCAACCGGGGCTTCGGCCTGACGGCCACCAGCGACACCGAGGTGCTCACCCTCATGCTCGCTGCGGCCGGCGGGAGCACGTGGGAGGAGCGTCTCGAACGCACCCTGCCGGCATGGAAGGGCGCGTACTCGCTGGTGGTGCTGGTGAACGACCGCGTGATCGCCGTGCGCGATCCGTGGGGCTTTCGTCCGATGAGCGTCGGCCGGCTCCCCCATGGCGGGTACGCCGTCGCGTCGGAGACGTGCGCGCTGAACACGCTCGGGTGCGTCGACATCGACGAGGTGAAGCCCGGCGAGATCGTCACGCTCCGCGGAGCAGAGTTGCACCGTCGCAACGCGCTCGCGCCCGCCACGGCTTCTGCCCGCTGCACCTTCGAGTTCGTGTACTTCAGCCGGCCCGACAGCGTGTGGGCCGGCAAGAACATGCACCACGTGCGCCAACGCCTCGGCGAGGAACTTGCCATCGAGCACCTCGTCGACGCGGACGTGGTGATCCCGGTGCCCGACTCATCCGTACCGGCCGCCATCGGATACAGCCGGGCGAGTGGCATCCCGCACAACGACGGGCTGATCAAGAATCGATACATCGGACGAACGTTCATCGAACCCACCCAAGACCTTCGGGACCGAGGGGTGGCGTTGAAGTTCAACGCTCTCAGCGAGAACCTCGTCGGCAAGCGGGTGGTGATGATCGACGACTCGTTGGTGCGGGGCACCACGGCGGGGCCGCTGGTGAAGATGATCCGGGACGCAGGGGCCACGGAGGTGCATCTGTTGATCACGTGCCCGCCGATCACCCATGCATGCCACTTCGGGGTCGACATGGGCCATGACGACGACCTGATCGCGGCGCGGTTGAACGTCGAGGAGATGCGCCACCACATCGGCGCCGACTCGCTCGGGTTCTTGTCGCTCGACGGGATGATGCGAGCCATCGCCGGCGCCGAGTCGAGCGGGTACTGCAACGGCTGCTTCACCGGCAGCTACCCCATCGAAGTCAGCCAGGCCCAGCCCAAGCTCGGCTTCGAAGGGGTGCTCGCCTGATGCGCGTCCTGGTGGTGGGATCGGGCGGTCGCGAGGCCGCGATCGTGTGGGCGTGCGAGCAGCATGGACACCAGGCGATCACGGCGACGGCATTCGATGCTGCGGCACATGGTGATGTCGACCTGGTGATCGTCGGCCCGGAGTCGGCACTCGTGGCCGGCACTGCCGATGCGTGTGCAGCCGCTGGCGTGCCCTGCTTCGGTCCGACGGCTTCGCTGGTGAAGCTCGAGAGCTCGAAGGGCTACACCCGCGCGCTCGCGCAGCAACTGGGCTTGCCCTCGCCGAGGTTCTACCGCAGCGACGATCATCACGACGCGATCAAGTGGTGGCGATCGATCGAAGCGCCGGTCGTCGTGAAGCTCGACGGACTGGCCGCCGGCAAGGGCGTGATCGTGCCCGACACCCCCGCCGAGACCGACGCCGCGATCCGTGCTCTCGCCGCGCAGGGCCCGATCGTCCTCGAGGAACGCCTCAGCGGGCCCGAATGCAGCCTGCTCGTCCTGTGCGACGGGCGGACCGCCAAGCCCCTGCCGATCGCGCAGGACCACAAGCGCATCTTTGAGGGCGACAACGGGCCCAACACCGGCGGCATGGGGGCGTACGCTCCGGCTCCCATTCCCTACGACGCCGACGAGCTCACCAAGCGGTTCGTGCAACCGGTGATCGACCACTTCGCGGCGAAGGGTCAGCGGTACGTCGGCGTGCTGTACGCCGGGCTGATGCTCACGGCCGACGGCCCGAAGCTGCTCGAGTTCAACTGCCGATTCGGTGACCCCGAGACGCAGGCCGTGCTCGCGCTGCTCGAGTCCGACCTGGCCGAGATCGCGCTCGCCTGCTGCCAGGGTCGTCTCGACACCGTCGACATCGTCATCCGGCCCGGCGTGGCGTGCACCGTCGTCGCCGCCGCGCCCGGCTACCCGGAGGCCCCGATCTCCGGTGCGATCATCAGCGGCCTCGACGAGTCGTCGGCCGATGCCCTCGTCTTCCTCGCCGGCGCCTCGACCGATGCCGACGGCACCACGGTGTCGGGGGGTCGCGTCCTGTCGACCACCGGGCTCGGTCCCGACCTCGCCGCCGCACGCGATGCGGCGTATGCCCGCATGTCGACCATCGCCTTCGCGGGCATGCAGGTGCGCAGGGACATCGGCTGGCGAGCCGTCGCCGCCTCGCTGAGCTCGTACGCGGCCGCCGGAGTCGACATCGACGAAGGCGCCCGTGCGATCGACGGCATGAAGGCGGCGGTGGAGCGCACGCACACCCCCGCGGTGCTCGCCGGGCTGGGCAGTTTCGGTGGCGCGTTCAGCGGCGCGGCGATCAAGGCGATGGACGACCCCGTGCTGGTGGCCAGCACCGATGGCGTGGGCACCAAGGTCGAGCTCGCCGCTCGCCTGGGCAAGTACCGCGGTGTCGGGATGGACATCGTGAACCACTGCATCGACGACGTGTTGGTGCAGGGTGCCTCGCCGCTGTTCTTCCTCGACTACGTCGCATCGAGCAAGTTGAACGCCGCTCATGTGGCCGAGGTGGTCACGGGCATGGCTCTTGCCTGCGAGGCGAGCGGCTGCGTGCTGCTCGGGGGCGAGACCGCCGAGATGCCAGGCGTGTACGCCGAGGGCGCCTTCGACATCGCCGGCACGCTGGTGGGTCTCGTCGAAAAGGCAGATCTGTTGCCCACGGCTGACGTGGCTGCCGGTGACGTGCTGATCGGCGTGGCATCGAACGGCCCGCACACCAACGGGTACTCGCTGTTGCGCAAGGTGTTCGCCTGGTTGCCGATGGACTCGACGCCGCCCGGCTTCGATCGTCCGCTCGGCGACACCCTGCTCGAACCCCACCGCAGCTACCTCCATGTGCTGCAGCCGGCCTTGGCATCCAAGCGAGTGAAGGCGCTCGCTCACATCACCGGTGGTGGGCTGCCCGACAACTTGCCTCGCGTGTTGCCGGAGGGCGTGGCGGCCGATGTACGTCTTGGTTCGTGGCCGGTGCCCCCGCTGTTCGAGCTGGTGCGCAGCGTGTGCACGGGCCTCGACGACCACGAGCTCTATCGCACGCTCAACATGGGCATCGGCATGGTGCTGATCGTGGCACCCGAACACGTCGGCACCGTGCAGGAGTCGATCGGCGAGCGCACCTGGGTGATCGGCGAACTGGTCCCCGGCCCCCGACAGGTCAACCTCCACCGCTGAACCCCACCCCGCGATGAGAGATGAGTGGCCGTGCCGCCCGCATCTCTCATCGCCGTGGCTCGGCCGGGTGAGGGAGCGCGAACTTTTCGTTCAAGGTCAGGGGTGCGGGCGCGAGTTGTGCGTAGCGTCGATGCATGGAGTCGTTCGATCGCTTGCCTCGCCTCGTGCTGATGGCATCGGGCAACGGAACCAACGTCCAGGCGGTCCTCGATGCGTGTGCCGACGGCACCATCGATGCGGTCGTCGCAGCAGTCGTGAGCGATCGGGCCGACGCCGGAGCGCTCGCCCGCGCCGATACGGCAGGGGTGCCCGCCGTTCACGTCGGACGCCGACCCGGCGAGACCAGGAGCGACTACGACGCCCGTCTGGCCGATGTGGTCACCGGCTTCTCACCCGACGACGTGGTGTTGCTCGGATGGATGCGAATCCTCACGATGAGCTTCCTCGGCTGGTTCCCGGGCATGGTGATCAACCTCCACCCAGCGCTGCCCGGAGAGCTTCCCGGGGTGGGAGCGATCGAGCGGGCCTTCGCCGAACACCTCGCCGGCACCCGCAGCGCATCGGGTGTGATGGTGCACCTCGTGCCCGACGAAGGCGTCGACGCCGGTCCCGTGCTCTCGACCGTCGCGGTCGAACTCGATCCAGACGACACGCTCGAGTCGTTCGCCAGCCGGATGCACACCGCCGAGCACCGACTCGTCATCAGCACCCTCGCCGACCGGTGCATCCGACGACGGGCCCAGACGCACACAGCCGCGTCGACAACTCGCAGCACCTGAAGAACCGCACCCCAAGAACCGCACGTGAAGAAGATGAAGACGAAGGAGAACCAGGAATGAGCAACGACCAACTCTTCGACCGCTTCGAAGCGCTCACCTTCGACGACGTCGTCGTCGTGCCGGGCTACAGCAACGTGCTCCCCGACTCGGTCGACACGACCGCT
>JAYUSX010000093.1:0-14164 GCA_043755475.1 Actinomycetota bacterium | reverse complement strand
TGATCGACACGCGTGACGTGCCCGGGGCCGACAACACCTACACCGAGCGGCTCGATGCTCCCGTCAATGTGGTGAACGCCCCAGCAGCTGGGCGCAGTGGCGTGCCATCGGCAGGCGTTTCCGCCGTGGTGCTGACGGTCACGGCAGTGTCGTCAGCAGCGGAGAGCGGGGGTTGGGTGAGCGTCGGCCCGGGCGGCCAACCCCGTCCGCCGACCTCCAACCTCAACTCCAATGGTCGAGGCGACATCCGGCCGAACCTGGTGGTCGTCCCGCTCGGCCCGGATGGCTCGATCGACATGCACCTGTTCGCGGTGGCCGACGTGATCGTCGACGTCACCGGCTACTTCACGGACGCAACGGCGACGCCTGCCACGAGTGGTCGGTTCCACACGCTCACCAACCCGTACCGCGAGACCGACACGCGCACGTCCTTCGGCTTCGATGCGTACGTCGGGCCCGACACGCGCGTACTCGACCCCGTCGTGGTGCCCGCCGACGCGATCGGCGTCGCCCACAACGTCACGATCGTGAACAACGCCGGCGCTGGGTTCGTGACGGCGTTCCCCGAGGGAGGCCTGCCTGGCGCCAGCACGGCGAACGCGAGTGGAGCCAACCAACTGCGGGCCGCGTCCGCGATCACCCGTCTCGGCACCGATGGTCAGCTCCGGTACTACTCGATGGTCGGAACCGATCTCGTCGTCGACGTCACCGGGTGGTTCGAGGGTCCGAGCTGACGACATTCCCAGTGGTCGACGTGCCGTTCCCGACGATCGGCGGCTAGCTTCGCCGCTTGGACGCGACACATCGCGCGTCGGACAGGACAGGCGGTAGAGGTGGGTCGTCGACGGATTCGAACACTGGTGTCGGCTGCGTGCGCGGCCGCGTGGTTGCCCATCGTTGCGTCGCCGTCGCCCGTCTCGGCGGCTCCTCCGGGTTTTGTCGAGGACCTGGTCGGCACGGTCGCCGAAGCGACGACGGTGCAGTACCTGTTCGGCGGCGTGACGGCCGTGCTCGGTCAGGCCGGCAGCGTGAGGCTCATCCGTGCCGGCGAACTGCTGGCCACCCCGGCGCTCACCCTTTCCAACGTGTGCACGACGGGCTTCGAGGATGGGTTGTCGGGCATCGCCGGTCAACAGGTCGCGGGCGACCGCGGCTACGTGTACCTGTACTACACGCGCACAGCGCCCGGCGCCAACGCCCGGAACTGCGTGAACCGGGTCAGCAGGTTCACCATCGCCGGCGATCTCATCGATCCGGACAGCGAGGTCGTGCTGCTCGACCTCCTCGATGCTGCCGGCGGCATGCACTACGGCGGCGATCTCGAGATCGGTCAGGACGGCATGCTGTGGGTCGCGGTCGGCGACGGCGGCACCGATCCGCGCGGCGACTCCGGGTCCGACATGGATGTGATCGGGATGAACGATGCGCCCCAGGACCTGTCGCTGCTGAACGGCAAGATCCTCCGCATCGATCCGGCCTCGGGCGCGCCGGCACCCGGCAACCCCTACGTCGGGCCAGGAACCGCCAGCTGCCGGGTTCGCGGCAACACCGCAGCCACGCCCATCACCACGTGTCAGGAGATCTGGGCCTCCGGCTTCCGCAACCCATGGCGCTTCGCCTTCGACCCGAACGCCGATGGCGTGCGCGCCTTCGTGCACGACGTGGGCCAGAAGGGATACGAGGAGGTCAACGCGCTCGTCAAGGGTGGCAACTACGGCTGGCCCGTGCGCGAAGGCGTCTGTGTGCAGGGCACGGCTCCACCCTGCGCCCGCGATGGTCGATTCGTCGATCCGATCACGCAGTACGGCCCAGAGTCCGGCACGTACATCACCGGTGGCGCCTTCGTGCCCACGACGGCCTGGCCGGACCAATTCGACGGCGCCTATGTGTTCGCCGACGGGGGCAGCGGCAGCTTCTGGGTGCGCACGGCGGCCGGAAGCGTCGACTACGCCGCGCCCTTCCACACGTCGGCCGGTGTCGTCGACATCGCCTTCGTCCCCCAGGCAGACGGACTGTGGCTCTACTCGATCGAGTTCTTCAGCGGTGAGATCCGCCGCATCGGACTGCGCAGTCAGGCGCTGCCGTCATCGTCGGATCCTCTGCGCTATGTCCCGTTCGGGACGGCCGAACGAGTCTTCGACTCGCGCCGACCCAGCGACGGCGGCGCAGCGCTCGCCGGCAACACGGCACGGACGATCGCTCTCGGTGTCGACGGTGCGACGACCCGCGCAGTGCTGGTGAACCTGACCTACGTCGAGCCCAGGACCAACGGGTTCCTCGTCGCGTGGTCTGCCACAGGGACCCGACCCGCCACGTCGAACGTGAATGCGCCCAGTGGCGGCATCGCGGCCAACGCCGCGGTGGTTCCTGTCGATTCGAACGGTCAGATCCAGTTGCTCACCAACACCGACGCCCATGTCGTGGTCGACCTCCTCGGCCGGTTCGAGGCAGCACCGGGTCCGGTCGCCGCTGGTCGAATCGTGCCGCTCGCTGCGCAGCGGCTCGTCGACACCCGGCTTCCCGTCGACCCGGGGAATGCCTACGGCCGCCGAGACGTCGCTCCGGTGAACGTCGTGAACGTTCCGGTTCTCGGTCGGAACGGCGTTCCGCCGGCGGGCGTGTCGGCGGTGGTGTTCACCGTCACGGCTGTGGCCGACACCGGCAACGGGACAGCGAGCCTCGGTGGGGGTTGGGTCGCCGCGTCGCCGGGTGGCGCGCCCTTGCCGCCGATCTCGAACACCAACACGAGCGCGGGGAGCGATGTGCGGGCGAATCTCGTGATCGTCCCGGTCGGCGCCGATGGTTCGATCGACCTGCATCTGTTCGGGGTGCCGCACGTGATCGCCGACCTCACCGGCTACGTCACCGATGTGACGGCGGCGGTGTCGACCGCTGGCCGGCTGCACGTGTTCGACGCAGCCTTCCGCGAGGTGGATACGCGACAGCGCGTGCCCTTCGAGCGTTACGAGCGGGACGACCAACGCGTGCTCACTCCTCTCTCGCTGCCCTCGAACGCGGCCGGCGTGCTGCAGAACGTCACGATGGTCGACAACGATCGCCCTGGATTCGTCGCTGCCTTCGACATCGATCTCGGCAACCCCACGAGCACGGTGAACGCGAGCGCACCTGGTCAGGTGAGGGCCGCCGGGGCGCTGACAGCCGTCGCTGCCGGTGGGTTGTTGCGCTACTCCTCGATCGCCGCGACCGATCTCGTCATCGACATCACCGGCTGGATCGAGGGCTGACTCGGACGGTCAGATGGATTCGGGAACGTTCGATTCGATCTCGGCCAACCACGTCGTGGCTGCGGCATCGGACGGGGCTCTCCAGTCTCCGCGGGGTGACAGCGACCCACCGGAGCTCACCTTGGGTCCGTTCGGCATGGCCGATCGCTTGAACTGGCTGAACCCGAAGTAGCGGCTGCAGAACACCTTCAGCCAGGTCCGGATGGTGGTCAGGTCGTAGGCGGTCTTCTTGGCCCCCAGGAACGCGTGGGGCCAGCTCCCGGCGTCGACATCGCGCCATGCATGCCATGCGAGGAAGGCGATCTTCGATGGCCGGAACCCGTACCGGAGCACGTAGAAGAGGGTGAAGTCGTGTAACGCGTACGGTCCGATCGTGCCCTCCGTGGACTGCACGGCGCCGTCCGCGCCGGCGGGTACCAGCTCGGGGGTGATCTCGGTGTCGAGGATCGCCTGCAGGGTGATGTCGACATCGCCGGAGAACTGGGCCGTGGAGATCACCCAGCGGATCAGATGCTGGATCAGCGTCTTCGGCACACCCCCGTTGACGTTGTAGTGGCTCATCTGGTCGCCGACGCCGTACGTGCACCAGCCGAGCGCGAGCTCGGACAGATCACCGGTACCCAGCACGATCCCATCGCGCTGGTTGGCGATGCGGAACAGGTAGTCGGTGCGCAGCCCGGCCTGCACGTTCTCGAACGTCACGTCGTAGACCGGGTGACCTTCGGAGAACGGATGGTCGATCTCGTCGAGCATCAGCCGGGCCGTGGGCGTGATGTCGAGTTCGGAGGCGGTGACGCCGAGCGCCCGCATGAGCGAATGTGCGTTGGCCTTGGTGTGGTCGCTCGTGGCGAAGCCGGGGAGGGTGAAGGCCAGGATGTCGGTGCGGGGTCGACCGAGCCGGTCCATCGCCTGAGCGGCGACGATCAGGGCATGGGTGGAGTCGAGGCCTCCGGACACACCGATCACGATCTTCGGTTGCCCGATGGCTCGGAGCCGCTGCTCGAGACCGGACACCTGGATGTTGTACGCCTCGTAGCAGTCGAGCTCGAGCCGAGCGTCATCCGCAGGCACGAACGGGAAACGTTCGACAGTGCGGCGAAGGCCGAAGTCGTCGGCGGGCGGGGCGAGCGTGAACGGCACCGTGCGGAACGCTGCCGTGCGCGTGGCATGCGTGCGTCTGTTGTCGTCGAACGTGCCGGTCCGCATCCGGTCGGCTCGCAGGAGGTCGAGATCGACATCGGCGACCGAGCGGCGAGCACCGTTCGGGAAGCGCTCGGTCTCGGCGAGCAGCACCCCGTTCTCGTAGATCATCGTCTGGCCGTCCCACGACAGGTCGGTGGTCGATTCGCCTTCGCCGGCCGCGGCATACACGTACGCGGCAAGACAGCGCGACGACGCCGACTTGACGAACAGCCGGCGATCCTCGGCGCGACCCACGGTGATCGGCGAGCCGGAGAGGTTGACGAGCACGGTCGCGCCGGCCAGGGCCGCCTCCGCACTCGGCGGGATCGGCACCCACATGTCCTCGCAGATCTCGGCATGCACGACGAGCCCGGGCACATCGTCTGCGGTGAACAGCAGGTCGGGCCCGAACGGAACGTCGGTGCCGCCGATGCGGATCGTGGCGCCTCGGAGGTCGTCGCCGGGGGCCATCTGGCGACGTTCGTAGAACTCGCGATAGGTGGGCAGATACGACTTCGGAGCAACGCCGAGCACCGTGCCGCGATGGATGGCGACGGCGCAGTTGTAGAGCCGGTTGCCGAATCGGAGCGGGGCGCCGACGATCAGGAGTGGAAGGAGGTCGGTGGTGTCGGCGGCCAGCTGTGCGAGGGCGGTCTCGCAGGCATCGAGCACGGCATCCTGCATCAGCAGGTCCTCGATCGAGTAGCCGGTGAGGGTCAACTCGGGGAACACCGCGACGGCGACTCCTTCGTCTGCGCATCCTCGGGCCTGCTCGAGCACGGCGGCAGCGTTGGCCAGCGGGTCGGCGAGCGTGGTCCGTGTCGTGACGGCGGCCACCCTGACGAGACCGTGCGCGTAGAGGGAACGGAATTCCATGTGCACATCCTGCCCGCCGTCAGCCCGCACCGCGCGCCAGATCGGAACTCGGGTCGCGCTCGAGGAACTGCGCCGCGGCTCGCCGACGAGGCCGATTCTCGGTTCGTCATCGGCGGTGCGCTAGACACCGTTCATGACACGCACCGCCCCCGTGCCCCGTCCCTGCACCGCTCGGGCCATCGGTGCGGCGATCGTGATCGTGGTGGCGGCAACCATCGGAGCGATCGTGGGCATGACGGTGCCGCACGGCCCCGGTGGCTCCGGCGTGGCCCGGGCCGAGGATGGACTGGCCGTCACGAGCACGACGACGTACCGGCTCGACAGCGCATCGGGTGTGGTCCGCGTCGTGGCCGAGTACCGCATCACGAACACGCTGTCGGATGTCCGCGACGGCAACATCGTCCGCCGTCCGTTCTTCTCGGGATACACGGTGCCCGTTGCCGTGGGAGCCGAGAACCCCGCCGCCACCACCGACGGCGTGCCGTTGGCGATCGAGTCACGACTCATCCCCGACGAGACCGACATCTACATCTTCGACATCTCGCTCGCCCGCAACCTGTTTGCGAAGCAGTCGACGACCGTGGTGCTCACCTATGACCTCAGCGGTTTCCCACCGCGGAGCGACAACCCGTCGCGGGTGAACGGGGCCTACGCGTTCTTCGAGGCATTCGGCCTCGGCGATCCTGGCCAGGTGACGGTGCGCGTCGAGGTCCCGGCGGGCTGGGACTTCGAGACCTTCGGTGAGGAACCGCGCCGCCAAGCGGTCGACGGAGCCACCGTGCTGGTGACCGAAGACATCGCCGAACCGGATCGTTACGCGCTGTTCGTGTCGGCTCGGCTCGATGACGCGCTCGCCTCGACCGACGTGGTCGTCGGCGACGACCAGTTCTCGATCACGCACTGGCCCGACGATCAGGAGTGGGCCGACTTCGTGCGCGCGCAGCTCACCGATGGTGTCCCCGAGCTCGGCGAACTGATCGGCGTGCCATGGCCGCTCTCCGACCGGCTCGTCGTGCGACAGACGGTCACGCCGTACCTCTACGGCTACGCAGGCTGGTTCAGCGTCACCGACGACGAGATCGAGGTGGGGGAGGACCTCGACGCTGAAGTGGTGCTGCACGAACTGTCACATGCGTGGTTCAACTCGACGACGTTCTCCGATCGTTGGGTGAACGAGGGGTTTGCCCAGCTGTACTCGAACCAGACCGTCGGGCGGCTCGGCGGCGCCGCTGCGGAACCCGAGTCGATCGACCCTGCTGCACCAGCCGCGCTGCAGCTCGAGGACTGGGACACGCCCGCCTTCGACGACGCCGACGACGACACCGACGACGCCACGGAGGAGTACGGGTACAACGCCGCATGGTGGGTGATCGATCGCATCTTCGATGAAATCGGCGAGGAGGCGATGAGCGTTGTGCTCGTCGCCGCTTACGGCGACGAGTCGCCCTACCCAGGCGACCCGGCCACGGCTGACGAGGTCGCAGACGATGATCCATCGGCGCCGGAGCGACCCGTCGATCGGAGGCGCTTGCTCGACCTGTTCGAGCGAGTCGGGGGCAGCACCACCGCTGCCGATCTCTTTCGCGACCACGTTCTGGCCGCTTCCGACACCGGCGCAGTCGACGACCTCACCGCTCGCGCCGAAGCGATCTCGGTCTACGACGACCTGGTGACTCGTGGCGCCGGCTGGGCGGCACCGACCGGGCTGCGCACCGCGATGACCGACTGGGCCTTCGACGATGTCGATCCGATCGTGACCGCGGCCGGTGAGGTCCTCGATGCGCTCGATGCCTTGGCGACGGCAAGCCAGGAGCTGGGAGTGGAGATCCCGACCCCGTTCGAGGCCGACTACGAGCGCGCTGTCGATGTCGCCGATCTGGAAGCGATCACCGCGGAGATCGACGACCGAATCGACGCGGTAGCGGTGGTCGCTGCTGCCCAGGACCGGCTCGAGTTACCTCGCGAGGTCGCGCTTCGGGTGGGGTTGATGGGCACCGAGCTCGATCCGATCCTGGCCGATGCCCGAGCATCGCTCGAATCCGGTGAGCCAGACGCGGCTCGGACGTCAGCGGACCTGCTCGTCCGCACCTTGGACGATGCTCCAGCGCTCGGCCGCAGCCGGATCCTGCGGGCGTCGGTGGCCACCGCGGCGGCGTCGCTACTGCTCATCGCGTTGATCATCGTGGTCGTTCGCCGCCGCCGGTCGACCCGTCGACGCCGCCTCGCGCTCGACCACCCGGTCGACCCGACCCTCCTGGCCGAGGTGACCCCGACGAGGCCTGCACTGCTCGATCCCCCGTTCGATCCCCCGTTCGATCCCCCGTCCGATCCCCCGTCCGATCCGCTGCCGGTGGTCGACCGGGGTTGAACGGGTCAGTTCGCGGGGAGCGCAGATGGACGTCGGGTCGCTGGTGGAGGCAGGTCGCGGCCGAGGTGGCGGCGCACGGAGAGCATCGCGACGATCATGCCGCACGCCAGGACGGCGCTCATCGCCGCGGGCCAACCGAAGCCGGAGCGGTCGTACGACGCTGTGGCCGGGATCGAGACGAGAGCTCGACCCGACGTGCCTGCGGCAACCATGGTGCCGACGCCACGAGCAGGTGAACCGGGCACCAGGCGCGAACCGATCGCGAGCGAGCTCACGATGGCGAACTCGAAGCCGAGGATCGACACGATCAGCAGGGTGAGCCCGACCGCCATCTGGTCGTGCCACATCGCCAGCGTCAGCCCGGTCGGCACCATCAGGGCCGCTCCAGCGATGGCGGAGAGCTCTTTGCCCCACACATCGGTGCGCCGTGCCGACGTGAGCGAGGCGGCGAGCTCGCCGAACCCGAGCACGACCGTGATCGTCGCCAGGCCGACCGCTCCGAGTCCGAACGTATCGTCCAACCAACTGCCGAAGGTGACGAAGAGCGCCTGGCTCGCGCCCATCAGGCAGAAGAACCCGGCGATGGCCCACCATCCCCAACTCGGCATGCGGCCGGTCGGAGGTGCGGCTCGCCGTTCGTGGTGCGGCTGCACGGGGGTGACCCGACGCCAGACCACCGCTGCCATGCCGGCGGCCGCCACAGCGCCCGTCAGGTAGCCGACGCGCCAGTTCGTGGCCGCGGTGACGAGGCCCATCGCGCTCACGCCGACCAGCAGACCGAGCGCCCATGAGGTCTCGGTGAGCCCGACGATGCGGCTCCGTCGCTCGTAGGGCACCTGTTCAGCGATCCACGAGGTGAGCCCGAGGTCGAACAGGACCTTGCTCTGTGACAGCACCACCAAGGCCAGGCCGAGCCACACCACGTGCTGAGAGGATGCGGCCAGGGCCGCTCCCAAGGCGACCATCGCCAGGCCTCCCGACATGGCCCGCCGCTGACCGAGTCGATCGGCGAGGCGTCCGGTGAGCGGCGAGAGCAGACCCGCCGACTCTGCGAACGCGAGCGCGACCCCCAGCCGTGGCAGCGACACGTCGAGGCCGCTGGCGATCAGTGCGGCGAAGGGGTAGGTGAAGCGATAGCACGCATTGCCGGTGAGGCGTGCCAACGTGAGCGCAACGAGGTTGCGATGCACCTCCGGCAGATCGTCGTCGTCCAGGAGTCGGTGCAGCACGACGTTCGACGCTACCCCTGGACGAGTGTCGATATCCTTCCGTCCTCGTGGCACTCATCGTCCAGAAGTTCGGCGGAACATCCGTCGCCGATCCCGATCGCATCCGCGCCGTCGCCGAACACGTGGCGTTCACCAAGCGCCGCGGCAACGACGTCGTCGTGGTCGTGTCGGCGATGGGCAAGGCGACCGACAATCTGCTCGCTCTCGCCGACTCGGTGTCGAGCACCCAATCCGGGCGCGAGATGGACATGCTGCTCACCACCGGCGAGCGAGTCTCGGCGGCGCTCACCACGATGGCGCTCCAGGCCTTGGGCATCGATGCGGTGAGCTTCACCGGCAGCCAGGTGGGCATCATCACCGACAACGTCCATCGCAAGGCGAAGATCATCGAGGTGAAGGGCGATCGCGTTCGCGAGGCGCTCGCCCAGGGCAAGGTCGCGGTCGTCGCCGGATTTCAGGGGGTGAGCATCGATCGGGAGATCACCACGCTCGGACGCGGTGCCTCCGATCTCACGGCATCGGCGCTCGCCAAGGCGCTCGACGCCGACGCGTGCGAGATCTACACCGACGTCACCGGCGTGTTCACGGCCGACCCGCGCATCGTGCCCCAGGCCCGCAAACTGCATCGAATCAGCTTCGACGAGATGCTCGAGATGGCCGGCGCCGGCAGCAAGGTGCTCGCGCTGCGCAGCGTCGAGTTCGCTCGCAACCACAACATCCCCCTCCACGTCCGCTCCAGCTTCACCTGGGAGCAAGGGACGTGGGTCACCGATCAGCAGGAGTCGAACATGGAAGAGCCGATCATCTCCGGTGTCGTCACCGATCTGTCGGAGAGCAAGGTCACCATCGTGGCCGTGCCAGACCGCCCGGGCATCTCGGCGGCGCTGTTCGAACCGCTGGCAGCGGCCAACGTGAACGTCGACATGATCGTGCAGAACACCAGCCATGACGGCACGACCGACATCAGCTTCACGATGCCGAAGTCCGACATGGCCACCGCCGAGTCGATCGTCAGCCGGGTCGCAGCCGAGATCGGTGCCCGCGGCGTCGAGCACGACAGCGAGATCGCGAAGATCAGCCTGGTGGGTGCCGGCATGAAGTCGAGTCCCGGCATCGCCGCGAAGATGTTCCGCACGCTCGCCGACAACGAGGTGAACATCGCCATGATCTCCACGTCCACCATCCGCATCAGCGTGGTGACGTCGTCGGCAGATCTCGAACGGGCCGCTCGCTCACTGCACACCGCGTTCGGGCTCGACTCGGGCGAGGTCTACAGCGCCCCGCTTCCCGAGCGCAAGTGAGGCGTGACACACTGAGCGCCACCATGAGCCGTCGGAAGCAGCATGTTCCCTGGACCGCCGCGGGGACTGCGTCCGAACAGCAGCACTCCGCCGACGAGGTCGTGCGCGAGACCGGGTGGGTGTTCAACAACCGCACCGGTGACAGTCTCGACCTCGCCAATTTCGTCGAGACCGGCGATCACGAGACGTTGGCCTACCTGCAGGCATTCGGGCTCGACGAAGGCATCGAGCACCAGACGCTGGTCGAGATCGGGGCCGGGATCGGTCGGATGACGGCGAGCTTCAGCCGCTCGTTCGCTCGGGTCGTCGCCTGCGATCTCGACGGCGCGTTCCTCGAGCGCTGCCGCGAGACCGTGGCGCAGTTCGGTCGGCCCGATCGGCTGCAGACGTGTCATGTCGACGACGGGCGCACGCTGCTCATCGCCGACGACACTGCCGACCTGGCCTTCAGTTACATCACGCTGCAGCACTGCCACCCGGCCGACGCGATGGCGCTCACCCGCGAGGCGATCCGCGTCACCCGACCCGGAGGCCGTGTGGCCCTCAACTACCGCACCTGGACCAAACGCGACGCGATCCTGTGGCCGGTCGGCAAGCTGGTGCGCGCTCTGTTCCGCGTGCCGGGCCTGGGCGGCACGCTGGCCCGCCGCCGATCCAGTGCGCGGTTCGGCTGGCAGGCGAACCGCCTGGCGCCATCGGCGGTGCTGCGCGAGGTGGCACCCCTGCTCGACGACATCCGCCTCGTACGGTCCACGAAGCGGTCGGCGTTCGGTCTGGCGGATGCGAGCGAGCAGACGTACGTCGGCGTCCACCGCAGCCACTGGTGGCTGGTCGGCACCGTTCGCTGATTTCCAGCGGTACACAGGCCCGGAACGCAATTACCGGGCCGCGCCGTGGCGGCTTCGGTAGCCTGACCGGCATGAAAATCGGTGTCGTTGGTGCAACTGGTCAGGTCGGCTCGGTGATGCGGGAGATCCTCGCCGAGCGGAACTTCCCGATCGATGAGATCCGTTTCTTCGCGTCGGCGCGATCGGCGGGATCCACGCTGCCGTGGAAGGGCACCGACATCGTGGTCGAAGACGCCGCGACGGCCGATCCGACCGGGCTCGACATCGCACTGTTCAGTTCGGGCGCGACGTCCTCGAAGTTGCTCGCACCGAAGTTCGTCGCCGCTGGCGTGGTCGTCATCGACAACTCGTCTGCGTGGCGAATGGACCCCGATGTCCCGCTCGTGGTGAGCGAGGTGAACGGTGGCGAGATCGTGAATGCTCGCAAAGGCATCATCGCCAACCCGAACTGCACGACCATGGCGGCGATGCCGGTGCTCAAGCCGCTCCATGACGAGGCGGGACTCGTTCGTGTGATTGCCAGCACCTACCAGGCGGTCAGCGGAGGCGGTCTGGCCGGCGTCGACGAGCTCGACAAGCAGGCTCGCGAGGTCGTCGGCTCGGCGCGCGAGCTCACCCATCACGGTGACGCGGTCGTCTTCCCCGCGCCGACGAAGTTTGCGAAACCGATTGCGTTCAACGTGTTGCCATACGCCGGGTCCTACGTCGACGACGGTTCGTTCGAGACCGACGAGGAGCAGAAGCTTCGCAACGAGACCCGCAAGATCCTTGCGATCCCCGATCTGCGGGTGAGTGGCACGTGTGTGCGCGTTCCGGTGTTCACGGGGCATTCGCTCAGCATCAACGCCGAGTTCGAACGTCCGCTCACCGTCGCTCGTGCACTCGAACTGTTGGCTGCAGCACCGGGGGTCGTGGTGAGCGATGTGCCGACGCCGCTCGAAGCCGCTGGGCGCGACGCCAGCTATGTCGGCCGCGTTCGTCGGGACTCGTCGATCGATGGTGACAACGGGTTGGTGCTGTTCGTCAGCAACGACAACTTGCGCAAGGGGGCAGCGCTCAACGCGGTGCAGATCGCCGAGCTCTTCATCCGCCAGGGTGACGGGGCTGCCTGACCGGCGACGGTCGGACCGCGGTGTCGGACCGCGAGGGGTTGGCCAGAGCGTGGGACCCGAGCGATTGGGAGAGAGCTCGGGCCCCACGCGTGGCTGTCTGCGCATTCGGGCGGAACGCACCGACAACTGGCATCTTGACGCCTCGATTCGTCGATTCGTCGCGTCGATGCTGACGGTTTCCAGAAAAATCACCCGACGGATCACTCCGGGATCTCCGGACGTTCTCTCAGTATCCGACGTGGTCAGAGCACCAACGGGGACTCGACGTCACGGAGGCGCTCCATTCGATCGGTCGGCAACGCGTTCGAATGCGAGGGGGCCATCGTGCAGCACGGTGTTGCGCACCGCCACGGAGCCGGTCGCGGTGGTCACGATCACGACGGTTGGCTGCATCGCCGAGATCGCACCGGCGACGTCTCCGATCGTGACCCGATCGCCGACTGCGAGATACCTGGAGATGGCGCGTCCTGCAGCGATCTCGCCCGA
Organism: Actinomycetota bacterium; assembly: GCA_043755475.1. Taxonomy (GTDB): domain Bacteria; phylum Actinomycetota; class Acidimicrobiia; order Acidimicrobiales; family Ilumatobacteraceae; genus VFMC01. The sequence goes on along the minus strand of JAYUSX010000093.1, from coordinate 1,517 downwards.
GATGTCGCGACCGCCGGTTCCGATCAGCAGAGCGAGCGCCAGTGCCGATCCGAACGCGATCGCCGCAACCAGGATGTTGAGGATCGTGGTGTCGATGCCCAGCTGGCCTGCAGCGATCAGGCTGACCAACCCGATGATCCCCAACTCCACCGAGCGCAGCAGCGCCTTGGGTTGACGCCCGGTGGCGCGCAGCATGGCGCGACCGACCGCCGTGATGACGATGCCGGCGACGATGCGTCCGCCGATGATCAGCAGACCAGCCACGACGGCTCGCGGCAGGAACTTGGCCAGGTCGCCAGGTAGCGGCTTCAGGCTGTCGGGACTGGCGACACCGAGCGCGCCGACCAGCCCGAGTGCACAGCTCAGCCCGAACACGAAGCTGCCCGCGCTCTTGGCCGACTCGCGGATCGCCTCTTGGGGGCGACTGGCCATCCATTTCCGGGTGATCGGGGCGATGATCGAACCGAGCACCAGCCCACCGATCGCCAGCCCCAGTGCGATCAGCACGTCCTTCATGGTTCGTTTCCTTCCTTTGAATTCGGAGCACCTGGATCCGCAGCGATGATCCGCCCGTCAGGGTCGCCGCTGATCTCTTCGGCGTCGTCCTCCGGGCCGCCGAAGACCACCTTCAAGGTCCGGAAACCGAGGGTGAGCATGTCGGCGAACACCGAGCCCGCCTCGCGCAATCGTGGGTCGACGGTGATGCGCGAGATCACCTGCTCGGCGAACTCGTCCGGTGGCACGACGGTCTGGCCGATCGCCGCGACATGTCGATCCTCGAGGGCGGTGAGCCGGTCGAGACGATCGATGTCCTCCGGGTGTTTGTCGAGGTGCCGCTCGAGCTTGTCGGGTTTGGCAGCCAGCCACGAGAGCAGGGTGGCGTCGCTGTACTGCGTCATGCCGCACCCCCTTCTCTCGCAACGCCGATGGCATCGATGGCATCGATCGTCGCGATGGTTCCTTCGCCACGGGCGGCAAACGCCTCGCGAGCGCTCGATGTGCGCACCAGTTGCTGGCGAGCCCTGAACAGGCGGGTGCGCACCGTGGCCGGTGGGAGCTCGAGCACGTCGGCGATCTCCTCGTACGACATCCGTTCCACCTCGCGCAGCACGATGATCGCCCGCCCTACAGGGTCGAGCTTGCTGAGTGCCACCCAGATCTCGTCGCGGTCGGCCTGCAAGAGCGCTGCGTCCTCGACGGTGAGTTGGCCCGGACGCTCCGGCAGTTCGCTCGGCGCCATCACGTCGTCGCGTCGTTTGCGCAGCGCCGAGATGGCGGTGTTGTGCGTGATCCGCAACAGCCAGGTGCGAATGCTCGCATCGCCGCGGAACGTGTCGAGGGCCTGCCAGGCCTTCACCACCGACTCCTGCACCACGTCTTCGGCCAGGGCGTGATCGCGCACGACCGACGCAGCGACCCGGTACATCGCTGCGCTGTGATCGCGGACGATGTCTTCGATGCCGGGGCGCGCCGGCGCGTTCGTCGGCGGATCGTCGTGGTCGTGGTCGTGGTCGTGG
>JAYUSX010000092.1:0-5506 GCA_043755475.1 Actinomycetota bacterium | reverse complement strand
CGCCACGCCCTCGGGGCCAGGTCAGGAACGCCGATCAATCCGGTGTGCGGCGGCGCAGAGCCATCACGAGGGTCCAGGCGCCGGTGCACCACCAGGCCCAGGCCACCAACACGGGCTGGAAGAAGAGCCGACTGCGTCTGGCACTGTCGGAGGTCAGGCCGAATGCGTCGTCGCCGTCGATGTACTGGCTGATGTTGCCAGGGAAGACGGCGATGAAGAACAGGCCGACGACAAGCCCGACGACGGGGCGCCGGCGCTTCATGACGAGCAAGGCGACACCCAGAGCGATCTCGACGACGCCGGACAAGACGACGACGACGTCCTTGTCGATGCCGACCCAGTCGGGCACCTGAGCCTGGAAGTCGGTGCGATCGAAGGTCAGGTGGCCGAGTCCAGCCACGGCGAGCGCCCCACCGAGGACGACCCGCGCAGCCGAGCGGAGACGGGCCGAGCCAAGGACTTCCATCGTTCGCACCGTATCCGCCGGTGCTGCACGACGCGTCCCGAGACGTCTGACCCATCGTTCACAGGCCGCGGGAGCCCGAGAGGGGAGCGCACGAACAGCGTCGAGCCGACCACCGGGTGACGTCAGCTCGCGCAAGGAGCCGGTGGCGTCTCGTCAAGGATCGGTCAAAGGATCAGCGCGGCGCGTTCGTCAACGGATCTTGACTCACGTGTCGCTGAGTAGCGGGTTACAACCTCCAACACATGGCAGATGTACTCGGATTCTCAAGTTCCTCACGGAACGTTCCGATGAATTTGCCGTCACTCACACGATGGAGCGGACATGAGGCGGCAACCTGAACAACGACCGGATCCCGGCAAGGAGCAGCCAGACGCGCTCCAGGCCGGCCGCGACCTGGGCACGACCCTCACGGAACTGCTGGTCACGATCGTCGTGATGGGCATCGTCGTGGCCCCGGTGATGACGGCCGTGATCGGTGTGGTCAGGTCGTCGTCCACCAACCGTGGGCTCTCCCAAGTGGAGACGGTGCTGAACAACGCGGCGAACCTGCTGAACCTCGCTCAACCGGTGTGCGACTACTCCGGCGTGGCAGAACAAGCCGCCGCCCCACTCGGCTGGCCGGCGAACTCGGTGACCGTCGAGGAATCGCACTTCATCCCTGGCACCACGCCTGCCGTCGAAGGCCGATGGAACCCTGGAGCCTGCGTCGGCACCGTCCCGGAAAGCCTCCTGGTGCAGATGGTGTCGGTCACGGTGCGGAATCCCGAGACCGGCGCCCAACGAAGCATTCAGGTGGTGAAGAGTGATATCTGACCGATTTCCCCTGCGTCGACGCATGAGTGAACTCGCGGGCCGTGATCGGCGAGACGAGGGCTCCACGCTGCCAGAGCTGTTGATCACCGTGATGCTGATGGGCCTGATCATGGCGAGCCTCACGTCGGCGGTGATCGTCCTGGTGCGCGAACAGGACAACTCGAAGGGTCGGCTCAACGTGTCGAAGGCCGAGACGAGCGTCGGCCTGTGGATGCCGGCCGACATGGCCTCGGCCGAGACGGTCGATGTGAGCCCCAGCGCCTCACCGTGTGGAACGACGTGCCCTCCCGGCACCCCGCTCGGCGGGTCGAACTCGATGATGCTGTCGTGGACCTCGCTGGAGGCCGGCCCGACGTCGGCGGTGCCTTCGCGGGTCAACGTCTCGTACCGGTACACCCAGGTGGGCACCGACTACCACCTGCTTCGAGTCGAATGCACGTCGGTCGCCTCCGGGCCCTGGTCGTGCAACACGATCACGTTGTTGCGTGGTCTTGCCGCCCCGCCTCCTGGAGTGTCCTGGACCCCGGGCGTCACCGTTCCGGACTGGGTGATCGACGTCGGCCAGCCCGGTGGAACCGACGTGAACGGCAACCCGCTTCCTCCGGATCCGAACGTCATTCGCAAGAACGCCCAGCGCGTCGTGGTGACGATCAACGGTGGCGGCGATGTGGCAGGAGCCGGCGGTGGGCTGAACACGATCAGCCTCAGCGCGAGTGGCACCGAGCGGGGTGTGATCAACGCGTCGAGCACCTCCGGAACGCCCACCTTCACCGAGGCACGCACTCGATGTGGCGGTAGCTACGGGCTCGTCATCGACGATTCGGGCTCGATCGGTGGCGCGATGAGCACCGTCAGCAGCGGCGTTCAGTCGTTCATCGACGCGTTCGCCGGCACACCGATCAAGATCCAGGTCGTTCGCTTCGACTCGACAGCGAGCGTGATCGGCCAGAACCCGCGCACTCGTTACTTCGACATGCTCAACCCCGTCGATGTGGCCGAACTGCGCACCGGGGTGAACGGACTCATCGCCAACGGGAGCACGAACTGGGAAGACGCCCTGCATCGCATGTTCTACAACGAGAACGGCTCGGTGGCGCAGACCAAACCCGACACGGTGATCTTCTTCACGGACGGCGAGCCGACCTGGAGCCGGGTCGACGGCACATCGACGCCGGGCGCCGCCATCAACCCACCTCCTCGTCAGCCCGAGCTGATGAACACGTCGGGCTCGTATGACCAAGAGGCCTTCAACCGCGCCAAGGTCATCGTCGACCGGTTCCGGTCGGATGTGAAGTTCATCGGTGTGGGCGTTGGACCGGCGTTCAGCAACTCCAACGACTGGCTGTCATACGGAGCCGGGTGGCACTACAACTACTTCCGCGGCTTGCACTACGAGAAGCGCAACTCGGCCACGAGCTCGTGGCGCACTGTCGACCGCACCGAGTACAACGCGACGTCGCCGGTGTCGAACCGGCGGATCCAGTACTCGTCGCCGTACCAGTACTGGGAATCGACGACGAAGTCGGTCTACGACACCTTGTCCTCGTCGGCCCGGCAGCGCCAGAAGGACTACACAGCGCCGTTCGACAGCTACGACGTCACCACGACACGGACGCCGAACAGCACCATCCTCACTCGCCTCATCACCGACACCGACAACGGGATCCCAGCCGTCTCGGTGAACGGCGCGTACACCAACGCGGATACGGCGAACATGTACCTGCTGCCAAACTTCAGCCAGTTCGCCGGAGCTCTGGAGGCGGTGGCGCTCGCCGAGTGTGGCGGCACGTTAACCCTGCAGACCAAGGTCGGGACCGCTGCTGCGGCAGACCCGTTCACGTATCAGCACACGGCGAGCACCAACTCGGCCGGTCTGCCGATTCCAGCAAGCCTCACCACCATCACGACCACTCGAACAGTGCCGAGCGGCACGTTCGACTTCACGATTCCGAACGGCGAGTGGGTCACGATCGAGATCCAGCCTGCGCCGACATCCAGTCTGACCAACTACGCGCCGGCTGCGTGGAGCTGCCGGGCAGGCGCGAACGCAAAGGCATTCGAGACGATTGCGATTCCTGGGTCACCGTGGACGGGCATCCGCGTGCGCCTCCTTGCGAACGAGGCCGTCTCGTGCACCCAAACGGTGGTCCGCATATGACCCGCCGTCGCCATCGACTTGGTCGGGCGCTCACCCCATCGCTGAGCCCTCGGGTGCAACCCGTCGGGTGCGTCGCCGACGGTCGCCGTGCACGCCACACGCGCGACCATCGCGATGAAGGCTCGGCGCTCGTGATCGCGCTCGCGTTGATCGTGTTGTGCGGATTCGTGATCCTTCCGATCCTCGAGTACTCCCAAACGGTCAGCCGCCAGACTCGCGTGCTGCAGACCAAGACGACTCGAGTCGAGGCCGTCAAGGGAGGCCTGCGCACAGCGCTGGCAGATCCGATCGAGCTCTTCAAGACCTGCGAGGCAGCGGGGCTCACGGTGCCGGTCACCTTGGCCAGCCCAGCATTGAACACGTCGGTCACCACACAGTGCTTCAAGATGGCGACCACATTGGCCGAGGATCCCAACACGCTTCGATACGCCCTGGCGAGCACGCAGGCCGGCTCGGTGATCCCGTCGGGATCGATCGGGGTCGCGATGCCGGGCAGCGGCGGAAGCCCCGTGAATCAGTGGGTCGCCCAGGCCACCGCCGTGCCGACGGACGACAAGATCTGGTTGCCGAACCTCCCGCCCCGCAACCTCAGCATCCGGTCGCCGATCCCGTACTCGATGCCGGCCGGTTATCCGAACTGCCAGGTGTACTTCCCGGGCACCTACGTCGACCCGATCACGATCGAGTCGTCCACCCCGGTCTTCTTCACATCGGGCATCTACTACTTCGAACAGCCCATCCGAGTGTCGGCAGACGCCAATGTCGTCATCGGCGGGGGTGCCGAGGAAGGCTGCACGAACGACCAGGAGGCTGCGTTCTATGCGGTCGGCGCTCCGGCAGTGCACAGCATCTCCGGCCTGGGCGCAACATTCATCCTCGGGAGACAAGGACGACTCGTCGTCGACACCGTGACACCCGGAGCAGGGATCAGTGTCGTGTTCAACCAGCGCTACGTCAGCAGCACCGACACGACCACCACCAGCTCCGCCGGCGTCTCCATCGCGACGGTGAACGGTGAGATGAACGGCGCGAATCAGGTGGACCTCAACCGCCCCGGTTCGATGTTCGTGCCGATGTCGCAGGTCGACGGTGCCACCCCCGTCCCGGCTGCATCTCAAGGGTACGTCCCGAGCACGCTGGTCAGCGGTTCGTCGGGCACCGTCGGCCGTTATGTACGCGTGCAACTCACCAGCACCGTCGATGCGTTGTCGCTCGCCGAGGTGCAGGTCAACGGCGTCGACTCTTCCGGCGTCGAAGGTCAGCTGGCGCTGGGAAGACCCGCCTCTCAATCGAGTACCGAAGGAGCTGCCGACGCGACCCGCGCCGTCGACGGGTCGACCGATGGTGTCTTCGCCAACAACTCCGTGTCGTCGACCACCGAGGTCGACGAGGCCAACCCCTGGTGGCAGGTCGACGTCGGCGACAACTCGATCGTGAACGAGGTGGTGCTCCACAACCGAGTCGATGCCTGCTGCTCAGGGCGGCTACGGAACTACACCGTGTTCGTCTCGACCACCGACATGACGGGACGCAGCTACGCCGACCTGCTCGCCGATCCTGGCATCGCGAAGGTGACCCCATCCGGTCCTGCGAGTCCGGTGGCTCGCATCCCATTTGCCGTCACGGGCCCGCCGCCTCCCGTGCTCGAGGTGAGTCTCACGTCGGCGACCCAGGTTCGCTTGAAGATTCCCGGGTACGTCTCGGCCCCACAAGGTCGCATGGTGATCAACACGGCACCCGGAGCCCAGGTCAACAAGGGCATCTCGATCGGCGGAGGCATCCTCTCGGGCACGATGGAGGTGTCTGCGGACCGTCCGGCCGCCTTTGCCTTCGGTCTGGTGAATCCGGTCGTGCTGATGACCCTCAAGATCGTGACGACGACCAATGCTGGCAACCCCCTCGTCGTGTCGACCGCGGTCGTGCAGGTGAAGGAGAACGGTGCCAAGAAGGTGAACAGCTGGCAGATCCAGTAATCCGCCTGACGCAACCGACACTGCAATCCACACGATGTCGCCACCGACGGTGGGATGTTGGCCCGACCGTGCCGCCATTGTTCGAATCGTGACGCA
>JAYUSX010000091.1:0-14172 GCA_043755475.1 Actinomycetota bacterium | reverse complement strand
AACACGTTGCCCGGTGTCTGGGTGTACAGCGGCCCGCAGATACGCAGATACGCCTCCCGGTTCGCCCTGTTCGGTTCGGCCCAGAACGCGCGAGCGCTCTCGCGCGCCTCGGCGCCGCCCAGCAGCTCGAATCGGTCGAGTACCGCGTCGAGGTCCCATCTCGCCACCGTGGAGCTGAGCACGACCTTGCCGGCGTGCTCGGGATGCCGGCCCAGGTAGCGCTGGGCGACGAAACCGCCGAAGGAGTTGCCCAGCACGATCGGCTTGTCGATCTCGAGGGCATCGCACAGCCGCACCACGTCGTCGGCCCATGTGTCGAGGTTCCACTCGTCGGGGGTCCGCCGGTCGCTGCGGCCTTGGCCGCGATGGTCGTACATCACCACCTGGGCCACGTCGCGCATCAGGTGCATGCCGAGCTTGTACGTGGCGTGGTCGAGGCCCGGCCCGCCGTGCAGCAGTAACAGCGTGGGCCGCTGCACCATCTTCCCGTCGACCGGCACGAGCCCCAGCCCGTCCACATCCACGTAGATTCTCACCCCACCACCGATGTCGATGCGCATGTCGACGATCCTACGCATCCGCCCGTCATCCACCGATCCGAGGCATCGAAACCGTGGAACCAAACGTCGGCGATGAGAGATGAGTGCGGTAGCGGCACTCATCTCTCATCGCGAGGGTTGTCAGCTGTAGGTTCGACGCATGGTTGGATCGATCCTCGGAACACGTGTGGTGCGGACGGAAGATCCCGAGCTGCTGCTCGGTGAGGTGCGCTACGTCGACGACCTGTCCGCACCTGGCGGGCCGCTCGAAGGAGCCCTGCACCTGGTGTTCGTGCGATCCGAGCTGGCACATGCCCGCATCACCGCCATCGACACCAGCGAGGCATGCGCTGCCCCTGGGGTGGTGGCTGTCTACACGGCGGCCGATCTCGGGCTGCGACCGATGCACGGCATGGCCAAGGTTCACGACGACTTCGCTCGGCCCCCGCTGGCGGTCGACAAGGTGCGCTTCGTCGGCGAGGCGATCGCGGTCGTGGTGGCCGAGACCGCCGTGCAGGCCAAGGATGCAGCCGACATGGTGATGGTCGACTACGAGTCGCTGCCGGCGGTGGTCGACCCCGAACTCGCCTTCGACGACGCGTCGCTGTTGTTCGAGGCGCACGGCGACAACGTGGCCGTCGCCACCACCGACATCGCCCAGCCAGACATCTTCGCCACCGCCGATGTGGTGGTGCGCGGCCGCTACGTCAACCAGCGCGTGGCTGTCGCCCCGATGGAACCGCACGGCGCCGCGGCGTACATCGCCGACGACGGTCGACTCGTCTTCTACGGCAGCACCCAGATGCCGCACCTGCTCTATGGGTTGCTGTCTCGTGCGCTCGGCGTGACGCCCGAAGAGCTGCGCATCATCACCCCGAGCGTCGGCGGCGGGTTCGGCGGCAAGGCCGGGCTCTACCCCGAACAGACCGTGGTTGCGGCCGTCACCAAACGCCTCGGGCAGGCGTGCACGTGGATGTCGACCCGCAGCGAGGACATGGTCGCCCTCGCGCACAGTCGGGCTCAGGTGCAGTACGTCGAGCTGGGGTGCACGTCCGACGGCACCTTCACCGGCTTGCGCGTCCATCTGGTGGGCGATGGCGGCGCCTACCCCGGCCTCGGCGCATTCCTGCCAGCTGGCACTCGCCGCATGAGCAACGGCACGTACCGCTTCCCCGCGATCCAGTTCGACATCGCCGTCGCGGCCACCAACACCACACCCACCGGTGCCTACCGCGGCGCCGGCCGCCCGGAGGCGACCGCGCTGCTCGAGCGCGCCGTCGACCAGGCCGCGATCGAACTGGGCATCGACCCGATCGAGCTCCGCAAGCGCAACCTTCTCGCCGACGACGTCTTCCCGTTCACGACCCTCACCGGCGTCACCTACGACACGGGCGAGTACACCACTCCACTCGACACCGCGGCCCGTCACGCCGGCTACGACGACCTGCGGCGCGAGCAGGCCGCCCGCCGCGCCCGCGGGGATCGCAAGCTGCTCGGCATCGGCGTCGCGTCGTACGTCGAGGTGACCGCGGGCGGCGGCGCCAGCGAGTACGGCGCGGTGGAGATCCATCCCGACGGCACCGTCACGGTGAAGGCGGGCACCTCGGCCCACGGGCAGGGTCACCAGACCGCGTTCGCGATGATCGTCAGCAGCCTCACCGGTATCGATGTCGACAAGGTCACGCTGATCGCCGTCGACACCGACCTGGTGCGGTCGGGCGGCGGCACCGGCGGCTCGCGCTCGCTGCAGCTGGGCGGCTCGGCGGTGCTCCGGGCCACCGAGGCGATGGTGGACAAGGCGAAGAAGCTCGCCGCCCGGATGCTGGAGGCCGACGAGGCGGACATCGTGGTCGACACCACCACCGGCACCGTCGGCGTGGTGGGCGCGCCGGCCACCGCTCTCGACTGGAGCGCGCTCGCCGCCGCCGCGGTCGCCGCAACGGGAAGCGACCACGATCCGGTCGATCACGACGACGGCACGCTCAGCCTCGCCGCACAGCTCGACTTCGATCAGGGCGACGCCACCTTCCCGTTCGGCGCCCACATCGCCGTGGTCGAGGTCGACCAGGACACCGGCAAGGTGACCCTGCTGCGCCACATCGCGGTCGACGATTGCGGCACCGTGCTCAATCCGCTGCTCGTGGAAGGCCAACAGCACGGCGGCGTCGCCTCGGGCATCAGCCAGGCGTTGTACGAAGAGGTGCACTACGACACCGACGGAAACCCGCTCACGGGCAACTTCATGGACTACGCCTTCCCCTCGGCTGCCGAGTTCCCCAGCTTCGAGGTGCACAGCACCGAGACGCCCACCCCACTCAACCCCTTGGGCGCCAAGGGCATCGGCGAGGCGAGCACGATCGGCAGCACCCCTGCCGTACAGAACGCTGTCATCGATGCGCTCGGCCACCTCGGTGTGCGTCACATCGACATGCCGTGTACCAGCGAGCGGGTGTGGCGCACCATCCGCGATGCCGAAGCCGGAACCCTTCCCGACCCCTGGCGCGACCCGCCGGCGATCTTCGCCCGTCTGGCCGCCGGACAGGCCGTCGACGAAGCCGGCCTCAGCGCCGCCGAAGGCATCTGACCCGAGTCCCACACCCGCACCCGAGTCCCACGACCCCGACCCGAGTCCCACACCCGCACCCGAGTCCCACGAGGTCGAATCGAGGAACACAAGCCACCCCGGGGTGGCCGTTGGCACTCGGGCCCCACCGACCCCGCCGGCTCCAGCCGAGAGAATCGCGAGAGCCAGGAGTGCTGGGCAGTCGGTCGCTCCTGCGGACGGCGGCCCTAGGGTGGGAGCATGATCCGACGGCGAGGCAACGATGTGTGCTGGTGCGGGTCGAAACGGAAGTTCAAGAAATGCCACGGCGAGTTCCGTGCACCCCTCGAGCCGTTGCGCGCCGGCACGGTGGCGCCGCCGCGGACCGTGCCGGACGACATCGAGCGCCCGTGGTACGTGTGCGAGGGCGACACCCGCCCCGACCGCGGTTCGGTGCAGATCATCACCGATCCCGACGAGTTCGCCCGATTGCAGCACGCCTGCCGCGTCGCGGCGGAGGTGCGCGACGAAGTCGGTGCAGCGGTGCGCGTCGGCGTCACGACCGATGAGCTCGACGAGATCGCCCACAACGCGTACGTCTCGCGCGGCGCCTACCCGAGCACTTTGCACTACCAGCACTTCGCGAAGTCGATCTGCACCTCGGTGAACGAGGTCGTGTGCCACGGCATCGGCGACGACCGACCACTGCGCGAGGGCGACATCGTGAACGTCGACGTCACCGCGTACATCGGCGGCATGCACGGCGACTGCTCGGCAACCTTCACCGTGGGCGATGTGTCGATGCCTGTGGCATCACTCGTCGACACCACCCGTGAGGCGATGATGCGCGGCATCGAGGCCATCCGCACCGGTGGGCCGCTGGCTCTCATCGGTCGGGCGATCCAACCGTTCGCCTACTCCCGCGGCCTCGGTGTCGTCTCCGACTACGGAGGCCACGGCATCGGCCGCCACTTCCATGCGGCTCCGCACATCGATCATGTGATCCAACCGGTCACCCATCTTGCGGTCGACGGCCTCACCTTCACCGTCGAGCCGATGCTGACCGCGGGCACCCCCGAACACCACGAGTGGGACGACGGCTGGACCGTGGTGACCAACGATCTGCTGCCCACCGCGCAGTTCGAACACACCGTCATCGTCCACGACGGTCGAGCCCACATTCTCACCGCCTGACGCGGGCGGGAAGTCGAACGGAAGCGGAGATGCTCGCTCGCGAGGTGCCGCTTGCCGCTCGCCCACATCAGGCGACTCGATGCTGCAGCACCTCGACGAACAGGTCGAGGGCGGCTGCGGCGAAGGCGACCATGTTGGGTTCGCGGTCGTCGACACCGGTGAGGATGTGGCGAGTCGACTCGGTCGGCCCAGCGACGGCGAGCCAGCAGTGGCCTGCCGGATCGCCGTACGGATTGGGTGGACCGGCCGCGCCAGCTTCGCCGATGCCCCACGTGGCCTCGAGCTTCACCCGACACGACCGCGCCAGGTACTGCGCGAACACCTCCGTGGCACCACGCATCTTGTGCGGCGTCTCGATCGCCCCGTACATCCAGGCCAAGCTCGCCTGGCGGGTGTACACCACGGCGCCGCCGAGGTAGTACGCCGATGCACCGGGTACCGACAACAAGGCGGCGGAGATCAACCCGCCCGCGGAGCCTTCTGCCACCGCGACCGTCTCGCCCCGTTCGCGCAGCAACGCTCCGATCGTTCGTGCAGGTTCGATCAGTTCCTCACTGAGCATCAGCGACCTCCGTCCAGGGCGGACCCTCCAACAACGCATGTTCTGGTCGCACTCGCTCCTCGCAACGATGCGCGACCGGAACGATCATGTCAGCCGGCGAGGATCGTACGGGCAACCCGCGCTCCGCTGCGCAACGCACCTTCCATGTAGCCACACCACTCGTCGGTGTGCTCGCCGGCGAGCAACATCCGGCCGTGCGGAGCGCGCAGCAAGGGCCACGCAGGCACCAGTTGTCCCAGACCGAAGGTGACGTATGCCCCCAGGCTGAACTCGTCATCGGTCCAGTCGGTGATCACCCGCTCCCCTGCCAAACCCGTGGAACCGGGGAAGATGCGGTCGATCTCGGCAACCACACGATCACCGATGTCGGGCAGCGACATCAGGGCGGCGCCGTCGTGCGACGACAGGAGCGCCGTCATCACTCCCGCGTCGCCCGACTGTCCGTCGGTGGTCTCCCACAGTTCACCCCACGCCCGTTCGGTGCGCACCGATCCATCGCGCCCATCATCGAGCCACACCCGTCGACCGAACTGCACGCTCACCTTGCCACCCACGCCGTAGTCCGGTCGGCTGAGCTCGGATGGGATGTCGTGCCACATTCGGCCCAGCACCGGCAACGGCACGGTGACGACGAGATGGTCCGTCGTCATGCGGCGCCCGGAGCGCAGTACGACCGCAGCGACATCGGGCTCCACGATCGCGACGGGGGTGTCGAGCTGCACCCGATCTCCCAGCCGATCAGCGAGGCCGGTGGCGAGCTGGTCGTTGCCACCCACGACGCGATGACCTTCGAAGCCATCCCCCGATCGCCGATGCAGCGCCGTCATCCACGCCGCCATCAGTTGACTGATCTCGTCGGGCGCGAGCATGTACTCGGTACGGATGTCGCGACCGATCACCACCCGCGCGACCAGTGACAGACCGAGCGACTCGACCACTGCGCTCAGCGGCAACGTGTCCAGCATCGCCGAACGCGGCCCGGCCGGATCGTCGATGTCGACGATTCCGGCCAGATCGGTCATCGCTGCCTCGAATCGAGCGAGGTCGGGAGCGAGGCTGTGATGGAGGGCATACGGAGCCGACCGCCCTCCCATGTCGATCATCCGCCGCTCATCGTCGCGACCGCACGACACGTCGCTGAGCACGAGACCGAGCGACGCAGCGAGCGCCAGCACCTCCCGGTGGGCGTGATCCACGAACTCGGCACCGCGATCGGCCCACTGCCCGTTCGAGAAGCGATGGCTCCACACACGACCACCGACTCGCGATCGCCCATCGAGCACGATCGGTTCGCGCCCAGCGGCAACGAGATCTGCAGCACATCGGAGCCCGGCGAGTCCCGCCCCGACCACGATCACGTCGTGATGGCTCACCGGCGCACCGTGGCCAGATCGAATCTCATCGGAAGAGCACTCCTTGCTCGTGCTTCACGAGGCGCGGGGTTCCCGTCCATGGCACGTAGTTGTCCATGAAGACCCACGACCGACGGTGGATCGCCGAGGGCCCGTAGCCCTGCAGTGCTGCCTTGTGCACGGGGCACGGATAGCCCTTGTTCGTGTCGAAGCTCCACTGCGGATAGTTGACCGACTCGACACGCATCAGCCGGTCGCGCGTCACCTTGGCGAGGATGCTCGCTGCCGCCACCGACAGGCAGTGGAGATCGGCCTTCACGCGCATCTCGACGTTCGGCACGTACGGGGCGACGAAGTTCCACTTCCCGTCGACGACAGCGACGTCGGGACGAATCGACAGCTGTTGGAGCGCGCGGCGGGCGGCGAGCTTCTGCGCCGCCGCCATGCCCAGCTCGTCGCACTCCTCCTGGCTCGCCGAGCCGACAGCCCACGACTCGCACCACTCGGCGATGCGGTCGAACAGGAACTCCCGGTTCGTCTCGCTGAGCATCTTCGAGTCCCGCACCCCGTTGACCCGTCGGTCGTGCGGCAGGATTGCGGCGCCCACCATCAGCGGTCCGGCCCATGCCCCTCGTCCCACCTCGTCGATGCCGACCACCCATTCGTGCCCGCGCGCCCACATCTCCTTTTCGATCGTGCGAGTGGGAGCGCGTCCGGCCATCGATGTGCAGTCTGCCGTGCCTGCGACGTTCAGCGGCGCTGCGCGAGGTGCCGTGCGTGGTTCAGCTGGGGACGCACTTCAACGCAACACGAGTCGAGCGGGGCCTTCGGCCACCTCGCCGACTCGCCACCACGACGTGCCGGTATCGCCGCTGAGCAGTCGGGCCACCATCGCCGGATCGACGGCTGCGAGCAGACCGCCAGAGGTCTGCGGATCCATGCACAGGGCCTCTCCGGCGTCGCTCGCCCTACTGAGCAGGTTGTCGTGCACGTACTCACGGTTGCGCGGATCACCACCCGTACGAACGCCCCGCTCGGCTGCCTCGCGAGCGCCGGGATACGCGACGATCGACTCGGTGTCGACCACGACTTGCACGCCACCGCGCTCGGCCATTTCCCAGCCGTGACCGGCGAGGCCGTACCCCGTGACATCGGTGACGGCGTGAACCGCGTCGCCGAGTTCCTGCAAGTCCTCGCTGGCGGCACGGTTGATGCGGCGCATCCCGACGATCGCCGCGGCCTTGTCGTCGCTCGAACCGCCCGCGAGCGCGAGCGCAGTGCCGATCGGCTTCGACAGCACCAGCACGTCACCCGGCTTCGCACCACCCTTTCGGAACACGCGATCAGGATGCACCACACCCTGCACCGCCAAGCCGAAGATCGGTTCCGGATTGCGGATCGTGTGTCCCCCGGCGATGGTGCCACCGGCTTCGGCCACCACGGCGGCCGCAGCATCGAAGATCGCGACGATCGCCTCGCGAGGGAAGTGCTCGGGGAACGCCGCCACGTTCACGGCGATCACCACCCGCCCGCCCATCGCAAAGACGTCGCTACAGGCGTTCGCAGCAGCGATCGCGCCGAAGTCGTACGGGTTGTCGACGAGCGGCGGGAAGAAGTCGGTGGTGCTCACGAGCGCGACGTCGGCAGACACCTGGTAGATGGCCGCGTCGTCGAACGGTGCGAGCCCGACCAACAACGACGGGTCGGCACCCATCGGCATGTCGCGCACCAGGTCGGTGAGCAGCGACGCTCCCCACTTGGCGGCGCATCCGCCGCACGACGTCCACTCGGTGAGCCGCAGATCGGCGAAGGGATCGGGCACGTCGGCGGTGTCGCCGGCCTGCGCATCGTCGATGGCGGTCATGGCGCACAGCCTAGGAGCACCGATCGACACGGCAACCAGCCGCAACCGGGCCACGAACAGCCACCCACCACCTCACCGGACGACGCCCTCGCGCTCCACCCCCACCGCCTGCCGGCAACCGAGGGCTCGCCTAGCATCGGGCCACATGTACCGTCTCGACCCGTACGAGTTCACCGAGACCGACGCGGCCCGAACCATCGCCAACCTGCCGGGCATCTGGGACGAGATGGTGCTCGGACGCGACGCATCGGTCGTCGCCCACCTCCGACCCGACCTCGACGGCCCCGTGGCCGAGGTGTTGCCCAGGGCATGGGAGGCGATGCTCGCCGTCGGACCGGCACTGCGGGCCGCTGGTCAACTCCCGCGGCGGGCGAACGGCGTGGTGGCCCAGCTGAACCGAAGTGACGGCGGCGTGCCCAAGACACCGGTTCCCCGCGTCGAGGTGGGCTGGAGCGGCGTGGTCGGCGATCGTCAGCGCAGCCGGCAGCATCACGGGCGCCCGTGGCAGGCACTCTGCATCTGGTCGACGGAGGTCATCGACGCGTTCGCCCTCGACGGACATCCCATCGCCGCCGGCTCGGCGGGCGAGAACGTCACCGTGACCGGACTCGATTGGTCGACGGTCCGCCCGGGAGTCCGACTGCAGCTCGGATCGGTGCTCTGCGAGGTGAGCGCGTGGGCGCTTCCCTGCACGCACAACCGGGCATGGTTCAGCGACGGTGACTTCAATCGCATGCACCACGAACGCGGACCGGTGAGCCGGGCCTACGCCACCGTGATCGAGCCGGGCTCGATCGCTGTGACCGATCCGGCGATACTCGAGCCATGACCTACTCCGCCATCGCCATCTCCGGAAGCCTTCGGTCGAGCTCCTCGAACACCGGTCTCGTCCGCCTCGCGCAGCAGATCGCGCCCGTTGGCCTGACGATCGAGTTCGACGAGCCGCAGGCCGCCATCCAGGCCCTGCCGTTCTACAACGAGGACCTCGAATCCGATCCCCCGGCATCGGTGATCCGCTGGCGCGAGCTGGTCGTTCGTGCCGACGCGCTGTTGATCGGCATGCCCGAGCACAACTTCAGCCCGTCGGCGGTGGCGAAGAACGCGATCGATTGGCTCACGCGCCCACCGGGCGAACACGCGCTCACGGGCAAGGTGATCGCGATGATGACCAGCGGAGGCATGGGTGGCGGCTCGCGGGTGCAGCCTCCGCTCGCGCTGATCCTCGGCTATCTCGGCAACACCGTCGTCGACGAGCCGGCGATCAACGTGAAGATGGGACAGACTCGCATCACCGCCGATGGGGTCACCGACGACGAGATCACCGAGCTGATTCGCCTGAAGCTGGCGAACGTGATGTCGGCCCTGGCCGCCCGCTGATCCGGCAGGCCCGATCCGCCAGGCCCGATCCGCCAGATGGGATCGCCTGTCCTGATTCAGGCGGTGAGTTCGAACGATTGGCCGACTGCGACCTCGATGTAGTCGTGCTCGCACGGGTGACCGACGAGCACCCACGCTCGCGAGTCACCATCGGCACGGAGCTCGGCGATCATCGAGGCGGTCGTGTCTTCGACCGGATCGCCGGAGTCATCGGTGGCGTGCATGCACACTCCCCAGCCCGGCACCGCGCACGAGTCGTGGGAGCGCAGATGGTCGGCCAAGGATTCAAAGGAGATCGGCCGCCGCTCCAGCACGGCCTTCGAGGCGTGCCAGCGGGGATCGACGAGCCGCTCGACCGGTTGCCGCGGATGCCGGTGCGCGGCGTCGAACGACGCGATCGTGGTGCGGTTCGAAATCGCACGGACCTGCACCACCTGCTCGCTCGCCCACTCCCGACCCGAGGTCTCCAACACGAAGGCCTCGGTCGCGTCGGCGATCAAGAAGCTGCTCCAGTACGCCAGCTCTCCGCGACGTCCGGCCGGGTCGTGCCCCGTACCACCCTGTCCGTATCGCCCGAGCAGCGCGACCATCACATCGAGGGCCCCGCGAGCGGAGTCGGCGCGTTCGAGTCCCAGACGCACCAGATCCATGCCCATCAGCGCGGGCGGCGCAGGCCGCGGATCGAGCGTGGTGTAGATCGCTTCGTTCCCGATCGCGACGCCGGCGTCGTTGACGCCGTGTTCGGCCCCCCAACACCAACGCGGCACCGACAGCAGACAGCCGCGTGTGGGGCCATCGAGCGCGGGAACCTCGATGTGTGTGGTCCTGGTGACCGCGTGGTCGACTCGCGGCGCGAACCAGCGAACATCCTGTGCCTCGTCGGGTGGCCGATCGCTGTTCTTGGCGAAGAGCGTGGCGCCTGTACCCGTCGCCGACGCCAGCGCCACGAGCGTGTCGCACATCAGCTGAAGGAGACGCCGTCCGTCGGCTGCATCGGCACCGCACCGGCAGGCACGGGCCAGAGCGTTTCGCCGGTTCGTTCCGTGGTGCTCCAACCTGGTGCGGCGCCCGTCGACGTCAGCATCACCGGGTCGCCGGTGCACTCCCACAGGACAGCGGGGCGTTCCCCGTGCCACCGAATCGCGCACGACACCTCCGAGGCGGCGCCCGTCGGAACGCCGTAGAACTCGAAGTTCTGGCCCAGCCAGGCGGTGGGCATCCCATTCGGGAACAGATCACCACCATCAGCGATCGCTCGTTCGAGCTGGGAGATCCCGCGCACGCCGTCGACGACCGCGGGCATCGACACCGCGACCCCTGCTCCGCCGAGCACGCGGGTGCGCACCTTGCGGAGGTCCTTCGCAGCCCGCACCTCGTCGGCGCCGAGACACACCCGTTCGGCAGCGTCGAACGCCGCGGCGACGAGCGGGTCGCCCGCATGCGCAGCGAGCGCTGCAACCGCATCGACGACCTCGGGCATCCACGGCTCGGCGATGCTGCCCATCCGCACGAGATCAGCGACACCGAGCAGGAACGCGATCGGGTCCTTCGCAACCGCTACCGGTCCGTCGAGTATGAGCTGACAACGGTCGCGCACCACACACGACGCCATCGTGGTGTCGGGCACCAACAGACGACTGGCGCGTTCGGCTGCGGCGAGCCAACCGCGCACCACCTGGGTTGACGGGGGAAGGCCTGCCGGCAACTGCCGGTTGCGAGCCTCGCTGGAGGTGGGATCGTGAGCGATCGCAACGGTGATGGACGAACGATGGCCGATCGGGAACGCCACGGCCCGTGACGGCAGCTCGATGCCCTGGAGCGGCATGTCGGTCGGCGGCCGCTGGGAGAGCAGCGCCGCCCCTGCGAAGGCAACCGCGATCGGCATCGACGAGTCGTTCTCGACCTCGATGATCGTCATGCCGCCACGGTCCGCGACCACGTAGGCGCGGTGAACAGCGTCGCCATTGGGGATGCGCACGCGCGTCTCGACGACCGGCGTTCCTTCCACCAGCGACTGGCGGACGGTCGGCTCATCGGCCGGCACGTACCAGCGATCGTCGGCGGCGATGAACCAGTCGAGGGTGCCGAGGCCGTCCCACACCTGTACGGCTCCCCACGGCGCCACGGTCGCGCGCCATGTGCCACCGAGCACGCCGATGGTGGGCGGATGCGCCACGGGTGCGCCGAGGGCTGTCTTCGCAGCGGTCACGATCTGTCGGCCTCGAAGCTGGGCATGCCACCACCGTAGCGAGGGACGACCTCGGCCACACCCGGCGACGGCCAGCTGCCTACCATGAGCCCTGTGACCGAGGCGCACCCCCACTCTGGCGCCGTGGCGCCTGGTTCCGCTGCGAGGTTGGATGCCGTCGTGCTGGTTCCCATCAAGGCGTTCCATCTGGCGAAGGGCCGCCTCGAACCGGTCCTCGACTCAGCTCGCCGCGAGCGGCTGGCCCGATGGACCGCCGAGCGCGTCATCGCCGCAGCGGGCGATGGCCCCGTCGCCGTCGCATGCGACGACCATGCCGTTGCCGCCTGGGCTCGTCAGCACGGTGCAATCGTCCTGTGGCAGGACGGTCTCGGCCTGAACGGCGCCGTCGATCGGGCCATCGACCAGCTCCGTGAAGCGGGTCACCAGCACGTGATCGTCGCCCACGGCGATCTGCCTCGACCGGCCAGGCTCGCGTCGTTCGCACAGCCCGACACCGTGATGCTCGTGCCCGACAACCGATGCGACGGCACGAACGTGATGTCCTTCCCGATCGACGCGGCCGATGGCGGGCTGCGGGCGGCGTATGGCGGCGGTTCGTTCCGTCGACACCTCGCACTGGCGCTGGCCACTCGATACGCCGTCGAGGTGGTGCGAGACGCGTACCTCGCGCTCGACATCGACCATCCGGCCGACCTCATCCACCCACTCGTGAAGGACGTGCTGCCACCATGGCTGCAAACGAACCCGGACAACCGGCTCCCGAGCCGCTGATCACGCCGTTCACACGCGATCTCGCGACACCTTCATCGGCCCTCGCCATCGGCGCGCATCCCGACGACGTCGAGTTCGGGGCGGGGGGCACGCTCGCCAAGTGGGCGTCGGCGGGCTGCATCGTGCACCACCTCGTGTGCACCGACGGTTCCAAGGGCACGTGGGACGTGAATGCCGATACCGATGCCCTGGTGATCCGTCGCCGCGACGAACAGCGCGAGGCCGCACGGCGTCTGTCGGGCGCGAACGCCGGCGAGGTCGTGTTCCTCGACCAGATCGACGGTGAGCTGGAGAGCATCCTCGAGCTCCGCAGTGCGGTCGCCCGGGTGATCAGGATGCTCCGTCCCCAGGTGGTGCTCGGCCACGATCCGTGGAAGCGGTATCGCCTCCATCCTGACCATCGGCATGCAGGGCTCCTCGCGTGCGATGCAATCGTCGCCGCGCGGGACCCGCACTTCTTCAAAGAGCACGGCATCGTCCACCATCGCCCCGGCGCCTTACTGCTGTGGGAGGCCGACGTGGCCGATCACGTGGAAGACGTCACGCACGTCGTCGAGGCGAAGCTCCATGCGCTCGAGGCCCACGAATCCCAGTTCGAGAGCACGATGAAGGCAACCGACGGTGCACAGATCGAGGCCTTCCGAGCGCGGATTCGCGCGCGGCTGTCAGGTCTCGGCGCAGCCCACGGTGTCGGCGCCGCAGAGATCTTCAAACTGATCGCCGACCTGTAGATCAGCCGAACTGCCCGGGAGTGCGACCCGGCCCTGGCGCACCGGCAAACGCCTGGGCGATCGCCATCCATTCCTCCGCTGCGGGGCCGCTGATGTCGAGTGCCGTGTCGGCGCGATGCCGTCGTTGGGTGACGACGAGGCAGAAGTCGAGCATCGGCCCTCGTACCGAATCGGCCGCGGTCGGGAGACCCCATGTCGCGGTGTCGCCCGAAGGTGTGGTGAGCGCGACGTAGACGTCGTCATCGGGCAACTCCATCTGACGAATGGCGTAGCTGAACGGTCGAGCGCGCACTCCGATGTGAGCGACGTGACGAAGCCGCTCCGTCGCTTCTCTCGTCACGCCGAGCGCGTCGTAGACGTCCTGCCCATGTGCCCAGGTCTCCATCAGCCGAGCGGTGATGAACGATCGGGCACCCATCGCCGGCCCGTACCAAGGAATTCGAGTCGACGCATCGACGCCACGAGCAACCTGGACGAGCCACGTACGGTCGCTCCGCCACGCCTCGATCAACTCCCGTCCGCTCATCGTTCGTCCCGGCCCCACGGAGGCCTCGGTGCCACCCGACGACATCAGCTTCCTCGCATCGTCCGCGAACTCGTCGGGATCGGTGAGCGCCATGAGGGCGCGCTGGTCGAAGAACCAGAGATGGCTCACCTGGTCGCGTATGGCCCATCCGGCCGATGCGGTCGCAAGTCCCCACTGCGACTCGGTCAGTTCGGCCAACACGTCATCGAGCTGTGAGTGCTCGTCGACAAGGTCGTCGCAGATGAGTTCCATCCGAGCATTGTTGCCGAGTCAAGGCGTCGGAACGCGAACGAGGGGCCCGAAGGCCCCTCGTTGCGAACGCTCCGAATTGCTCGGGGCAATCACTTCTTCTTGGCAGCAGCCTTCTTGGCGGGTGCAGCCTTCTTGGCAGCAGCCTTCGGTGCAGCCTTCTTCGCGGGTGCAGCCTTCTTGGCCGGTGCAGCCTTCTTGGCCGGTGCAGCCTTCTTGGCCGGTGCAGCCTTCTTGGCCGGTGCAGCCTTCTTGG
>JAYUSX010000090.1:0-2191 GCA_043755475.1 Actinomycetota bacterium | reverse complement strand
TCGAGGCTTCGGCCTCGACCCTCCACCGCTTGCGGTGGTCAGTGAAGTCGAGTACGCGTACAAGGCAACGACGGCCGTCGAGCTCTGGGGAGCTGTGGCGAACGTGGTGAGAACAGTGGAGGGGGACACATGGGGGACGTGATCAGCGCGGTGGTCTTCGTGATCATCGCGATCGGCTCGTTGCTGGCGCTGCTCGGCGCTCTGTACTGGCTGGCGAGCAAGTTGCCCAAGAAGTGGCAGGAGGGCACACGGTCGTGGATCTTCATCTTCCCGGCCATGGTCGCGATGATCGTCGGACTGCTCATCCCTGCGATCCGTACCGTCTACCTGAGCTTGCTCGACGACAACGGCAAGGAATTCGTCGGGCTGACCAACTTCAAGGACATCTTCACGACCCAAGGCACGCGCCTCACCGTGCTCAACAGCGTGACCTGGGTGCTCGCCGGGACGATCGTCACGGTCATGGTCGGACTCGTGGTCGCTCGATTCGCCGATGGCATGCGCGCCGAGAAGGCCGCCAAGTCGGCGATCTTCATCCCTGGGGCGATCTCACTGGTCGGCGCCGGGGTGATCTGGGGATTCGTCTACTCCGGACCGCCGTTCAAGGTCGGCTTGCTCAACCGTCTTGCCGACACCATCCCCGGCGTGCCGGCAAGCATGGGCGGCAACGGTGATCGGCTGTGGCTGCTCGAGCGGGGCATCGGCGGCGTGAGTCCGCCGGACTCGCTGCCCGGATTCAACACTTTTCTGCTGATCATCATCTTCATCTGGGCGTCGGCCGGCTTCGCCACGGTGGTGTTCTCAGCGGCGATCAAGGGTGTGCCGGATTCGCTGATCGAGGCTGCCAAGGTGGACGGCGCCACCGATCGACAGGCGTTCTACAAGGTCACGCTGCCCTACATCAGAGCCACGATCGTCACGGTCGCCACGACCACCACGATCGGCGGGTTGAAGGCATTCGACATCGTGAATGCCACGACGGGCGGACGGTTCGGCACCAGCACGATCGCGAACGAGTTCTACGTCACCAAGTTCGTGCAGGGCCGAAACGGTCTCGGTTCGGCGCTGGCGGTCATCATCTTCGTCCTGGTGGTGCCTGTCGTGGTGATGAATCGACGGTCCCAGCGGCGAGCAGAGGAGATGATGGGCGCATGAGCGCAATCAACTCGGTCACATCAGCGCCGGCAGTGGTGACGGAAGCGGTGAAGAAGCGCAAGTTCCGCGAGCCGATCGGGCGATCGACCAGCGCAACGCTGAGCAGTCGCCCGGGCCGCATCTTGGTGTATGCGCTCATGTTCCTGTGGACGTTGCCGACGTTCGGCATCTTCGTGTCGTCGTTCCGACCCGAGCTCGATGTGAAGACCTCCGGCTGGTGGAACTGGTTCACCGACCCGAGCATCACCCTCGACAACTACCGCAGCGTGCTGTCGTCGGCGCCGGGTGACGACAATCTCGGGAAGTTCTTCTTAAACTCGTTCCGGATCACGATTCCCTCCGTGGTCCTGTCGGTCGGGATCGCACTGCTCGCGTCGTACGCGTTCTCCTGGATGCGGTTCAAGGGTCGCGATTGGTTGTTCGTCGCGGTCGTTGCACTGCTCATGGTGCCGTTGCAGATGTCGCTCATCCCGTTGCTGCAGCTCTTCAGCGGTGGCGCTCACATCGGATCGGTCACGATCTTCCCCGACCTCAACCTCACTGGAAACGTGGTCGGTGTGTGGATGGCGCACGTCGCGTTCGGTCTGCCGTTCTGCATCTTCATCCTCAAGAACTTCGTGTCAGCGCTGCCCAAGGAGCTGATCGAGGCGGCCCGGGTCGACGGCGCCGGTCACGTGACGACCTTCGTGAAGTTGGTGCTTCCGCTGTCGGTGCCCGCGATCGCGTCGCTGGGGATCTTTCAGTTCATGTGGATCTGGAACGACTACCTGATCGCACTGATCTTCGCTGGGCGCGAGAACGCACCGGTCGTGGCCAAGCTCGCCCAGGTCTCCGGCGAGCGCGGCAACGCATGGCACCTCCTCACGGCCTCAGGGATGATCTCGATGATCCTGCCGATCGCTGTGTTCTTCGCCTTGCAGCGCTACTTCGTTCGCGGCCTGCTCGCCGGGGCTGTGAAGGGCTGAAGACGGCGGCGCATCAGGCGCCGTCCGCCGTCGGCAGCCCGCTCCGCGTGCTGCTGTGACCGCGACGCTCG
>JAYUSX010000089.1:0-5522 GCA_043755475.1 Actinomycetota bacterium | reverse complement strand
CAGGGTTGCCGTCGATCTCCGGCAACTCCTCGAGCGAACCGTCGGGGAACCACTTGGCCTGACCGTCGAGGAACGTGCGCGGCATGTACCACGGTCCGAGATGCGACCCCGCGACGAACTCGAGCGTGCTCCCGCGCTCGACCGGGTCGACCGGGCACCACATGCTGACGTTCAGGCGTCCATCGACGTTGTAGTACGGCAGGTCCTGGTGCCAGGGTGTGCGCTGCTTGGTTCCCGGCTCCTTCACCAGCACATGGTCGTGATAGAGCCGAACCTGTGTCGCGCCCATCAGCTCTCCGGCCAGGCGGGCAGCGCCGCTGTCGCGGATGAATCGCTCCATCTCGGGGATGCGTCGCCAGTTGCAGAAGTCCTCGATGAACGCGCCGTCGCCAGTCGCGCTCGCTCGCTTCGCGGTGCCGGACAGCGATGCAAGGTTGGCGTCGATCGCCGCTTCGGCCAAGGCGATGTGTTCGCTCGTGAACGCGCCGCGCACGCACACCGCTCCGTCGCGCCAGTAGTCGCCCTCGACCGTGCATCCGCCGACCGTGTATCCGCCGACCGTGCGTCCGCCGACCGTGCGCATCTCGATGTCGTGCTCCATGGTCACGATTCCAGCATGGGAATGCGCACCCCGCGCGCCGCGGCAACATCGGTGGCGATGTCGTAGCCGGCGTCGGCGTGGCGGATGACCCCCATACCGGGGTCGTTCACCAGCACTCGCGAGAGCTTCTCGGCGGCGAGGTCGGTGCCGTCGGCGAGCGCGACCATGCCCGCATGGATCGATCGCCCGATGCCGACACCGCCGCCGTGGTGGATGCTCACCCACGTGGCGCCGCTGGAGGTGTTGACAAGCGCATTCAGGAGCGGCCAGTCGGCGATCGCGTCGCTGCCGTCGAGCATCGACTCGGTCTCGCGATAGGGCGAGGCGACCGATCCCGAGTCGAGGTGATCGCGACCGATCACGATCGGTGCCTTCAGCTCTCCCCGCCGAACCATCTCGTTGAAGCGCAGGCCGAGGCGGTGGCGTTCGCCGTAGCCGAGCCAGCAGATCCGTGCCGGGAGGCCTTGGAACGCAACGCGCTCCTGGGCCATCGTGATCCAACGACGAAGTCCATCGTCGTCGGGGAACTCCTCCAGCACTGCACGGTCGGTCGCCGCGATGTCGGCGGGATCGCCGGAGAGCGCGACCCACCGGAAGGGTCCCTTGCCCTCGCAGAACAGCGGGCGGATGTACGCGGGGAGGAACCCCGGGTAGTCGAAGGCTCGCTCGAAACCGCCGAGCTGCGCCTCGGTGCGCAGGCTGTTGCCGTAGTCGAACACTTCCGCGCCCTTGTCGAGGAACCCGACCATCGCCCGACAGTGCGTCGCCATCGACTCCCGCGAGCGCCGGATCAGCTCCTGCGGATCGGTTCGGGCCATCTCGGTCGTGGCTTCTGGGGTGAGGTCGGCCGGCACGTAGCTGAGCGGGTCGTGAGCACTGGTCTGGTCGGTCACGATGTCGGCCGGGAAGTCCATGGCCAGCAACTGCGGGACGAGCACGGCAGCGTTGCCGACCAGTCCGACGGACAGGGCGCGCTTGTCGTCGCGGGCTCTGATGCACCTGGCCACGGCATCCTCCACCGAGTCGGCGATCTCGTCGAGGTAGCGGTGCTCGACCCGGCGTTCTGCCCGCCACGCGTCGACCTCGATGCACAGTGCGACACCACCGTTCATGGTGACGGCAAGCGGCTGCGCGCCGCCCATGCCGCCGAGCCCGGCCGTGAGGGTGATCGTGCCGGCGAGGGTGCCGTTGTAGCCGGGACCCGAGAACTTCTTGCGGCCGATCTCGGCGAAGCACTCGTAGGTGCCCTGCAGGATGCCCTGCGTGCCGATGTAGATCCACGAACCCGCCGTCATCTGGCCGTACATCGTGAGGCCCATCGCCTCGAGCCGCCGGAACTCGTCCCAGTTGCCCCACTGCGGCACGAGGTTGGAGTTGGCCAGCAGCACGCGTGGCGCCCACTCGTGTGTGCGGAACACGCCGACCGGCTTGCCGCTCTGCACGAGCATCGTCTCGTCGGCCTTCAGGGTGGTGAGCGTTCGGGCCATCGCGTCGAACGCATCCCAGCTGCGGGCCGCCCGTCCGGTGCCGCCGTACACGACCAGGTCATCCGGTCGCTCGGCCACCTCCGGATCGAGGTTGTTGTGCATCATCCGGTGGGCCGCTTCCTGGGGCCACCCGAGACAGGTGAGATCGGTGCCGCGGTTGGCGCGGACGGGACGGGGACCAGACATCTAGAGGACCTCCAATGGGCCAATGGTCGATTCGACGGCGTCGAGCACACTGCCGTCGGCGAGGCGTGATTCGGCGATGCGCAGATCGGGTGACAGCCAGCGATCGGGGCCGGGACCGGCGACGTCGCGGCGGAGCACGTCGAGCGCCGCTCCGGTCGCCGGGCCTGGCCGCAGCGGGCTGCGGAGGTCGAGAGCCGCTGCCGCGCACACCAGTTCGACGGCGAGGATGCGCCGCAGGTTGTCGACGCTGCGCCGCAACTTGCGCGCGGCCGCCCACCCATTCGACACGTGGTCCTCCTGCATCGCGCTCGTGGGCAACGATTGGGTGCTCGCCGGCACCGCGAGGCGCTGGTTGTCCATCGCCATCGCCGCCTGCGTGTAATGGGCGATCATCATCCCGCTGTTCACGCCGGCGTCCGGCGACAGGAACGGCGGCAGGCCGTGGGACCGGGCGACATCGAGCAGGCGATCCGTACGGCGTTCGCTGATCGCCGACAGCTCGCTCGAGGCGATGGCGAGGAAGTCGCACACGAACGCGACCGGCGCTCCGTGGAAGTTGCCGCAGCTCTCCACCCGACCGTCGGGCAGGATCATCG
Organism: Actinomycetota bacterium; assembly: GCA_043755475.1. Taxonomy (GTDB): domain Bacteria; phylum Actinomycetota; class Acidimicrobiia; order Acidimicrobiales; family Ilumatobacteraceae; genus VFMC01. The sequence goes on along the minus strand of JAYUSX010000089.1, from coordinate 2,652 downwards.
GGTTGTCGATCGCCGCGTCGAGCTCGCGCTCGGCGATCGTGCGGGCATGGTGGATCGTGTCGAGCGCGGCGCCGTGCACCTGTGGAGTGCAGCGCAGCGAGTACGCGTCCTGCACCTTGCCGTCGCCGACGCGATGGCTGGCCACCATCGGCGAACCGCCGAGGATGCGCCGCATATTGCGCGCGCTGACCGCCTGGCCCGCCTGCGGGCGAAGTGCTTGCAGGTCTGCGGCGAACGCCCGGTCGGTGCCCAGGATGCCCTCCACCGTCATCGACGCGGTGATGTCGGCGAGCCGGGCCAGCGCCGAGAGATCGTGGAGCGCGAGGCAGAGCATGCCCAGGATGCCATCAGTGCCATTGATCAGCGCCAGCCCCTCCTTGGCCCTGAGGACCAGCGGGTGCAGGCCGGCACGCTCGAGGGCGACGATGGATGGCTCGACGGTTCCGTCGGCGGTCGACACCTCCCCTTCGCCGATGAGCGACAGCGCGCAATGGCTCAGCGGGGCGAGGTCGCCGCTGGCACCGAGCGAGCCGTGCTCGCGAACCACCGGCGTGATGTCGTGGGCCAGCATCGCCAGTTGGAGATCGACGATCTCGGGACGAACGCCCGAGTACGCCATCGACAGGCTGCGCGCCCGAAGCAGCAGCAACGCACGCACGACGTCGCGCTCGACGGCGTCGCCCATTCCCGTCGCATGAGATCGCACGAGGGCGACCTGCAGCTCTGCGGTGCGATCGGAGGGGATGACCGTGGCGGCCAGCGAACCGAAGCCGGTGGTGACGCCGTAGACCGGCGTCTCCTGGGTGACGAAGCCGTCGACGAGGGCCGCCGAACGTTGCATCGCATGGCGGGTGTCCTCGCCGAGGCGCACCCGATGCTGCCGGCGCGCGACGGCCACGACCTCGTCGATCGTGAGGCCAAGACCCCGCAACTCGATCACCGGCGTGTTGTCCATGGTTTCCATCTGGTGGCAGATGCTGCCATACTGCGCAACATGCCGCAAGTACTTGAAACGCTGCGTGCGACCGATCGTGGGCTGAGCCTGGTGCGCGAGGTCGCCGACAACCCGCTCGGACTGTCGCTCGCCGATCTCGCTCGTGCCGTCGATCTCAGCGCCAGCACTACGCTCCGACAGTTGCGGTCGTTGGAGGCCGCCGGATTCGCCGTCCGCCGCGCCGACGGCGCGTGGGTGCCTGGCCCCGAGCTGCTGCGCATCGCCCGCAACCTCGCTGCCAACGCCACGCTCCCCCGGCTGGCCGAGCCCGTGCTGGCCTCGCTCGCCGAGTCCTTGGGAGAGTCTGCGTATCTGGCCGAGGCCGCCGATCATCGCACCGCGGTGTACGTCGCGATGGAGTCGGGCACGCATGCTGTTCGCCACGTGAGTTGGCTGGGGCACACGGTGCCTCTCCGGGGCACCGCCGTCGGCCGCGCCCTCGCGGGCAACGTGGACCGAGATGGAGTCGCCGTCCGCGAGGACGCCGTCGAGAACGGGATCACGGCTGTCTCGGCGCCGGTGCGCGATGCGAGCGAGCAGGTGGTGGCGGCGGTGAGTGTCGTCGGACCGTCGTTCCGGCTCGCGGGTGAGGCGCTGGCGGGTGCGCGGATCGCGGTCGCCGAGCACGCAGCTCGGTTGTCGCGCAGCGCCGGCTTCGTCGCACCTGCCGTCGTTTGAGCGAGGTCGGGATCGAGGCCGGGAGCGAGGTCAGGGTCGAGACACTCGGTCCACGGCGGACAGAGCCGAACGCGCGAACGTTGGTGGTGTGAACCACCGCCTCCTCGCAGTGTCGGCTGCGATCGCTGTCATGTCGTCGGTGGCCGCCGGATGTGGCGATGACGATGCAGCGCCGACCGCTCAGTCGTCTGCTGCGATCACCACCACGGCAGCCACCGAGTCGACCGTCGCCGCGCCCGAGACGACAGCGTCCGAGGCGGCCGCGCCCGAGACGACAACGCCAGACTCCACTCCGGACACGGTGCCGACGACGACTCCGGTCAGCGTTGCACAAACCGGGTGGGTCCCGGTCGGCCCGATGCCGTCGCTGGCGTATGCGCCGTGCTGCGCGTCGAACTACTCGGGCGAGCCGTCACCGGCAATCCCGGCCGATGCGTCCGCCGCGTTGATGACTGGCATCTACCACGCGTCCCGAGAGCAACCCGGTGACGGTGAGCCGGTGCAGACCGACAGCATCTCGTTCTCTCTCGCCCCGTTCGTCGCGTGTGGAACGGCGGGCATCTTCTGCGAGGAGGGCTTCGCCGGGGGAGACGTCGGCGTAGGGGACGTGGCTCGCGAGGTCTTGCTTCCGTTGAACGGAGACGTGCGGGTCGTGGTCGGCGGCTTCGGGTGCGCCGCCGACGGGCAGACCTACGCCAGCGACCACCAGGCCGCCACCGGGGTCGAGCTCGCCCAGTTGCAGATCGAGTTCGACAGTGCGTTCAACGCCACTGTGGCGCCGCTCGTCGTCGCTGACACGCCATTCGAGGCCTACGCCTCGATCTTCGCCCAGCCGCAATCAGGCTTCAGCGTGCCGTGCCTCAACGCAGGGATGCTGAAGTTCCGGGGAAGTGCGGGTCCGGCCATCCTGCTGCAGGTCCTGGGCGTGTACGACATCGCGCTCGATGCGGTCGTCGTCCCGCCATCGATCTCCATCGCGG
>JAYUSX010000088.1:0-5524 GCA_043755475.1 Actinomycetota bacterium | reverse complement strand
TCACCGTCGCGCACGAAGCGCTCGTGGGCGGCAACCCGCACATGGACGTACAGATCGCCGGCGGCGCCGTTGCGCGGACCGACCGCCCCGCGGCCGGTGAGTCGCAGGGTGGATCCGGTGTCGACACCTGCGGGAATGTCGACCTGATACGTCTTCTCCGTGACGACGCGGCCGTCGCCGCTGCAGGTCTGGCACGGGCTGGCGATCACCTGCCCGGCGCCCGCGCACCGCGGGCAGGCCGACGTAGTGACCATCTGCCCGAGCAGGCTCTGTCTCACGCGTTGCACCTGCCCACGGCCATTGCACTCGCTGCACGTGACCGGCTTGGTGCCCTCGGCGGCACCGGCGCCTTCACAAGCGTCGCACCGCACCGCCGTGCGGACGGTGACCGGCATCGTCGCTCCGAACACGGCCTGCTCGAGCGAGATGTCGGCCACGACTTCGAGATCCTGACCGCGCGGTGGCCCTGCCGGCCCACCACGACTGCCGAAACCGCCGCCCTGCTGGCCGAAGAACGCGTCGAAGAGGTCGCCCAGACCACCACCGCCGAACATGTCGCCGAGATTGGGGCCGCCGTTCGCACCGCCGACCCCGGCCTCACCGAAGCGGTCGTAGCGGGCACGGGTGTCGGGATCGCTCAACACCTCGTACGCCTGCGCAACCTGCTTGAACTTCTCCTCCGCCGCAGCATCCCCCGGATTCGCGTCTGGATGCAGTTCGCGGGCCCGCTTTCGATAGGCCTTCTTCAGCTCATCGGGACTGACGTTGCGCGTCACACCGAGCAGTTCGTAATAGTCGGCCAATGTCAGCCTGCCCCTTCGCCGAGATGCCTGCCGAGTCGTTCGCTGACCACCTCGACCGTGGCCAGCGCCTGAGGGTAGTTCATGCGCGTCGGACCGAGGACCCCCACGGTACCGACATGTTCACCATCGACGACCACGGGCGCCACCACCACCGAACAGGCGGCGAGGGGTTCCACGCCGTGCTCGGTTCCGATCGCGACGGACAGTCCACGGCTGAGCACATCGCGCACGAGGGACACCATCACGAACTGCTGCTCCAAGGCCTGCAGCACCTGTCGCACCGTGTCGACGGCGTCGAAGGCCTGGGCCATCACTGCGGTGCCGCCGACGTACACGGGCTCACGCTGACCGGCGCCGAACAGGGCCGCGTGCGCTGCGGCGCAGACCTCGTCGACGTCGGGATCGCCGCTCGGGGCGAGGTCGCCCACCTCGATCGCCCGGCCCGTGAGCACACGCTGCAGATGGCTGCTCGCCGCGCTCACCCGGAGCTCCGACATGTCGCAGCCGAACTCGATCGTCTCGTTCTCGACCGATCCGTTCGACAACACCGCAACCACCACGGCCACACGAGCCGAGAGCCCCACCACCTGCACCGAACGGACGACCGATCGTTCGTGAGCCGGGCCGACGACGAGCGATGCATGGTGGGTGAGCTGGGCCAACAAGTCGGACGTGGAGTGCAGCATCTCCTCCAGCCGACCATGTGTCGCGTCGAAGAAGTCGCCCACGCGTTGGCTGGTGGCGGTGTCGAGGGGGCCGGGAGCGGCGAGCGTGTCGACGAAGAGCCGGTAGCCCTTGTCGGTGGGGATGCGACCCGCCGAGGTGTGCGGCTGCACCAGGTATCCCTCTTGCTCGAGCACGGCCATCTCGTTGCGCACCGTGGCCGAACTGACGTTCACACCCGACATCGCGGCGATGTGCGTCGACCCGACCGGCTGGGCCGTGGCGATGTACTCGTGCACGATGGCCCGCAGAATGGCTGTCTTGCGTTCGTCCAGCATGTGAAGGTGACCCTCGTCAGACCGCTTCATGTCGTCGCGGTGGGGCTCGTGCAGCAGTGGTGACAGGCTAGCGAGGGACGGCGCCCAAGGACTTGTACCGGCGCAAGGCCTCGTCACGCTCGGCCGCGTGATCCACGATCGGAGCGGGATAGCCCGCTGGCCGCAACAGTCCGTCGGGTGCGTGGACGGCGTTGCCCGCCACGGCGGCCAGCTCGGGCACCCAGCGCCGAACGTACTCGCCCTGCGGGTCGAATCGCTCGGACTGGCTGGTCGGGTTGAACACCCGGAAGTACGGCGACGCGTCGGTGCCGGTGCCCGCCGTCCACTGCCACCCGTGGTTGTTCGATGCGAGGTCGCCGTCGACGAGGTGGCGCATGAAGTGCCGGGCACCCCATTGCCATGGCAGGTGGAGGTCCTTCACGAGGAAACTGGCCACGATCATCCGGACGCGGTTGTGCATCCAACCCGTGGCGAGCAGTTGACGCATGCCCGCATCGACGATCGGATATCCGGTTCGTCCCGCCGCCCAGGCGGCGAACCGGTCGCGCGCTCGAGCGTCGGTGTCGACGATCATCGCATCCATCTTCGTCTGCAGGTTCTGCCACGCGGTCTCGGGGCGGCGGAACAACACGTCGGCGTAGAAGTCGCGCCACGCGAGCTCGCTGCGGAACACCTCGTGCGAACGAACCGGTCCGAGGTCGTCGATCAGCTGCAGCGGATGCACGATCCCCCACCGCAACGCCGGCGACAGCCGGCTCGTGCCGTCGAGCGCCGGCAGGTTGCGGCGATCGTCGTACTGATCGAGGCCGTCGGTGAGGAACTCCGACCACCGCTCGCGTGCCGTCGACTCCGAGGCCGGCGGCAGGACGACGTCCAGCACGGGTGCCTCGGGCGGACCGTCGCAGGCGATGTCGGGTGCGCCAACCCAGTTCACGTCTGCAGGCGCCGGGGAGAGACGGCGATCGGACCAGCGAGGCTGTCCTGCCGTCAGCCAAGCCTTCGAGAACGGCGTGAACACTGCATACGGCGAACCGTCCTGCTTCACCACGGTGCCGGGGTCGACCGCATACGGCGATCCGACACCGTGCAGCTGGCGATCGTCGGCGGCGAGGTTTTTTGCCACCTCGACATCGCGGCGTCGGCCGTAGGGCCCGAAGTCCTTCGACACCATCACCACGCTCGCTCCCACCTCGGCTGCGAGCGCGGGCACGACGCGGGCAGGATCGCCGTGGCGATACACGAGCGCACCACCCATGCGATCGTCGAGCGCCTGGAGCGCCGCCCTCATGTATGCATGTCGCGGCGCTCCCGCCCGTTGGAATGCCGGATCGACGACGAACAACGGCACCACGTCGCCCACGGCATGCGCAGCAGCGAGCGCCGGCAGGTCGTCGAGCCGGAGGTCGCGCCGGAACCAGAGGATCGATCGGGGGCGAGCGGTCGTCACGGACGAACCTCCAGGTCCGTCACCGGCACGGACATGTCCCTGGGCTGGATCCCGACCTGCGTCGCGACCCGCGATGCGCTGCGCCGGTAGACCGCCGATCCCACCGCTGCGCACAACAACGCGATGGTGCTGCCGTAGGCGAGGCTCCATTCGGCGCTCACGTTGTCTGCCACCCATCCGGTGATCGGCGACCCGATCGGCGTGGTGCCCAGGAACGCGACGGCCCCGAGAGCGAGGAGGCGGCCACGCATGTGCGGAGGCGACTCCATCTGCGAGATGCTGTTCATGGCGGTGATCAGTGCCGCACCACCGGCGCCGAGCGGCAAGCCGACGAGGTAGGCGACCCAGATGTTCGGCGACCAGGCCACGCCGAGTCCGCTCAGCCCCAGTACCACCATGCTCGAGAAGAAGAAGCGCATGCCGATCGACGGCCGGCCGGCCGAGAACAGAGAACCGAGCAGGCTGCCCACGCTGGTCGCTGCCAGCATCCACCCGAACAGCCGCGCATCACCGAAGCGAACGTCGGCGAGCTTCAACAACGACACGCCGTAGTTGAACGCAAAGGTTCCGACCACGGTGAACACCACGAACATCGTCGCGAGCCGAGAGTTCGAGGCCACGAAACGGATCGCATCGCGAACGGGTGTACCCCCGCGAGCGGCAATCGGTGACCGATGCAGATCGCTCTCGTCGGCGGTGATCATCGGCCAGAGGATCGCAAGGAAGGTCAGGCCGTTCACGATGAACAGCCAACCGGCACCCAGCGGCCCGATCAGCGCGGCGGCGAGCGCCGGACCGAAGATGCGGCTGCCGGTCATCACCGCCGTGTTGAGCGCCAGGACGTTCGGGATGTCGACCGGCTCGACGAGCTCGACCACGTAACCCCGACGCGCGGGGTTGTCGAGCGCTCCTGCGATCCCGAGCACCAGGGCCGCCACGTAGACCACCCACAGCTGCACCAGACCGGCCAGCTCGAGCACGCCGAGCGCCACCGCCTGCAGGCCCATGACCGACTGGGTGACGATGGCCATCTTGCGCTTGTCGACCCGATCGGCCAGTGCACCCGCCCACGCGCCGAGGAGCAGCATCGGCAGGAACTGCGCCATCAGCGTGACGCCGACATCGGTTGCCCTCCCGGTGAGCCGGTAGACGAGCAAGCCCATCGCCGTCGACTGGATCCAGGCGCCCACGTTGCTGATGGTGAGCCCGACGAAGAACCGCCTCGCGTTGCGCGTCCGCAACGAGCGGAACGTCTGCGAGGAAGCCATCACATCAGTTCTACCGCCGATCCCGCCCGTGGCATCTGTCGGACCGTATGGTGCGATCCGTGTCACCTGTGCTCCCGCTCGCCGTCCTGCTGGTGCGGCATGGCGCGACCGAGTGGTCGGTGAACGGGCGCCACACCGGACGAACCGACCTCCCGCTCACCGACGACGGTGCCGATCAGGCCGAAGCGCTCCAATCGGTGCTGGCCCGGCTGATCGCGGCGCGATCCCCCGGCGGCGTGGTCGACCCGGTCGTGTTCACCAGTTCACTGCAGCGTGCCCGCGACACCGCCATCAGGGCGATGCCCGGCGCGGAGATGGAGGAGACCCATCTGCTCCTCGAGGTCGACTACGGCCGCTTCGAGGGACTGCGCAACGAAGAGATCCGCGATCTGCGCGGCAGCGAGTGGAGCGTGTTCCAGCACGGTGCCGAGGGCGGCGAGAGCGTTGCGGCAATTGTGGCGCGCTGCGACTCGTTCATCGCCAAGCTCGAACGAGTGGCGGCCGGACGGGTGGTCGTCGCGTTCACCCACGGTCACCTGTCGCGGTTCCTCACGGCGCGGCTGCTCGGACTGCCGGCGTCCGCCGGCGTGGGGTTCTACAACGACACCGGCACGGTGGCCGTCATCGAACAGCGCCGCGATGCGCTCACCCTCACGGGTTGGAACATCCGCCCGATCTGACGCAGCTCACCCGGCGGCGAGCTCGAGACGTCGGCACCGGGGCGACCGGGGCTTCAGGTCAGACCGTAGCCACCTCGGCGACGCCTGTCCGCAAGGATGGCACCGTGGTGCTGCTCCTCGACGACCCTGCCGACGCCGATTCGGGTGAACCCGGATCGTTCGGCAGGCTCCATGACGCACTCGTGGCGGCTGGTGTAGAACGTGGCACGCCCGTGAGCCTCGCGCTGTCGGCGGGAGCGAACGGATCGCTCACCGTCGGGGTTGCCACGGCCGGTGTGTCGATCGGGATCACGGGCGGCGAGGCCCTCCGCTCGATCGCTGCCGT
>JAYUSX010000087.1:0-5526 GCA_043755475.1 Actinomycetota bacterium | reverse complement strand
TCAGTCCGGCAGTCGCCAGTCGATCGGGGGCAGACCGACCTCGATCAGCGCGTCGTTGGTGCGGCTGAACGGCGCGCTGCCGAGGAATCCGCTGTGGGCGCTGAGTGGCGAGGGATGTGCCGACTGGATCACGACGTGGCGAGATGTGTCGACGAGCGATTGCTTTCGGCGAGCCGGAGCGCCCCACAGCAGGAAGACCACTCGTTCGGCCTTGTCGTTCACCACCCGCAGCACCTCGTCGGTGAAGGTCTCCCACCCCTTGCCATGATGTGATCCTGCCGCACCGCTGCGCACGGTGAGGCAGGTGTTCAGCATCAGCACCCCCTGGGCGGCCCACGCCTCGAGGTTGCCGTGGCCTGGTGGCTCGATGCCGAGGTCGGCCCGCAACTCGAGGAACACGTTGTGAAGCGACGGTGGCGGCTTCACGCCGCGTCTCACCGAGAAGCACAGGCCATGGGCCTGACCGGGCCCGTGGTACGGGTCTTGACCGAGCAGTACGACCCGGGTGGATGCGTACGACGTGAGGTGGAGCGCGTTGAAGACATCTTCGGCCGGGGGATAGACCGTCGTGCGCGCTCGCTCGGCGGCGAGGTAGTCCTGCAGTTCGCGCCAGTACGGCTTGTCGAACTCGCCGCGAAGCAGCGGATTCCAGTCGGTCGTGGTCACCTCGGGAGTCTGGCAGGACGGATCGACCCGAACCGCGTCGCGTCGCTTCGAGGACGGAGGGAGGACGGTGGCAGGACGTTGGGAGGACGTTGGGAGGACGTTGGGAGGACGGTGGGTGCCGTCTGGTTCAGCCGCCGGAGCCGTCCGGGCTTCCGGAACCGCCGGAGGTCCCGCCTTCGTCGGAACGCTCGCCACCCCCAGAGCCGCTGCCGCTGCTGTCGTCTCCGCCGCTGTCGTCTCCGCCGCCGCCTCCGCCTCTGCCGCTGTGGTCGTTGTCGTCGTCGGTGTCGTGATCGGTGGTAACGGGCCCGCCGCCGGAGATGGTGCTGGCGATGGTGGTGGCCGTGGAGGTGGCCGGCCGGGACTCTTCGGATCGGTCTGCGCGGAGCCGGTTTCCGTCGATCCGGACACGCAGGCGTGTGCGATGAGTCGATGACGTGAACGTCACCTCCAGCTCGTCGGGATCACCCTTGGTGACGGCCGCCGTGAAGCCGGCGGCGGCCACCGGGTAGCTGGCGAACGACAGCACACCCGCTTCGACGCGCACGTCGACCGCTCCACCGACGCCGCTCAAGGTACGGGTCTCGGTGGCCGCAACGACCACATCGAACAGTTCCTCGCGGTCGCCGCCATCGTCGCCGGGGGCGAGGGTGGACCCCGCTTGGAGGTCGGTGTTCGGCGCGCTGCTGGCGGGTCCGTCGGGACTCGATGTGGCGGTCGAGGCGACGCCGGTCTCCGGCGTCGTCGACACCACGGACGAGTCGATCGCCGGCGATGTCGTCGATACCCCGATCGGCGCGTCGTCCTGGGGCTGTGCGATCGTGGTCGGTGCCTCGGCGTTGGTGAGCCGCCCGCTGGTATCGCCGGTGTTCATCGCATACACGGTGCCCAGGAGCAGCACCGACACACCGGCCGATCCGGTGATCGCCGCTGCCCGTCGCCGGCGAGCCCGCGTGACTCGTCGACGCACCTGGGCATGAGCCCCGTTCAGATCGGGCTCGCCCCCTGCGGCGGCGCTCAGGCGCGCCGACACCAGGGCATCGATGTCGTTCATGTCGCTCATCTCGCGTTCCCGCCGTTCATTCGTCGTTCCCTTGATGTCGTCCTGGCCCAGCTGGGCCGTCGATCGTGCCGCGCAATCGCTCGCGACCCTGGTGGAGGTGGAACTTCACGGCACCGTCGCTGATGCCGAGCGTCGTCGCGATCTCGGCGATCGGCAGTCCATCGACGTGGAACAACGCAATGCAGATGCGTTGCTGCCGGGGAAGCAAACGCAGCATCGCCATCACGCCGTCGGTGTCACCGCTTCGATGGCTCAGTTCATCGTGGGTGCTGTCGGGATTGACGGCCGACTGGTGGACCGCATCGCTCCGCAGACGATCCATCACATCCTGCTTGCGTCTGGTGCGGCGATGCCCGTCGCGCATCCCGTTGATCGCGACCCGGCGGATCCAACCGACCGGATCCTCGTAGTGCTGCAGCCGTCGCCACCGCAGATGCGCCTTCACGAATGCCTCTTGCACCGCATCTGCGGCCAGCTCGCGGTCGCCGCTCACGACGGTGAGGGCGCGCACGAGCCGCCCGTAGTGCAGGCGGAACAGGGCATCGAGCTCAGCCGCGCTGGAGGCATCGAAGGCGAGTTCGATCGGGTCGTGCGAGGAGTGGGGCATGGTGAAGGTGAAGAGCACCGCTGGGGACACGTTCGACACGGCCGAGAGGTTTGCTCCGTGATCCGACCGTACCGTGGGCGTCAGCCGCCACTCCGTCTGCTCGTGGCCGGCGTCGTTGGGCGTCGGCGGGCGTCGTCGGGCGTCGGCGGGTCGGGAACCCGTCGCCGCGCTCTCACGCCACTACGGTGACCGGCATGAACCCCGACCGGGACCTGATCGTCGCGATCGACATCGGTGTCAGCACGATGGCGGTGGGCCTGATGACGTTGCGCGGTGAGATCGTGGATCGCACGGAGGCACCGGTCGACACGGCCCTCACGGCCGACGAGCTGTTCGACTCCCTCGCCGGCATCGTCGACGAGATGCTCGTTCGGGCCGAGGAGCATCACCAACTGGCGCCGATCGCCGTCGGAGTCGGTTGCTCCGGCCCGGTGGAGCCCAACGTGGAAACGGTCTCGCCGGTGCACATCGAGGCGTGGCGAGGGTTCCCGCTGCGCTCGCGGCTGATGGAGGCCATCTCGCTGCCGGTGTACGGCGACCTCGATGCGAAGGCGCTGGCGATGGCGGAAGGGTGGCTCGGTGCAGCCCAGGGCAGGTCGAGCTTCCTGACGATGGTGGTGTCGTCCGGGATCGGCGGTGGGGTGGTGCTCAACGGCCAGCTCCTCGACGGTGCCGCCGGCAATGCCGGACACGTGGGCCACATCGTCGTCGAGCCGAACGGACGGCGGTGTGCGTGCGGCTCGCGGGGCTGCCTCGAAGCCGAGGCGTCAGGCCGTGCGATCGAGTCGATCACCGGCCGTCCGCTCACGGAACCGAGCTACGAGATCATGCAACGAACCGGGGAATTGGTCGGACGTGCGGTCGCGTCGGCGTGCAGCCTGCTCGACATCGACCTGGTGGTCATCGGTGGATCGGTGGCCCTCGGCTTCGGCGCCACCTTCTTCAACTCGGCGCAGGCAGCGCTCGATCGCCACTCGCGACTCGAGTACATGCGCGGCGCGCGCATCACCCCTGCCCGACTCGGCGACCGCGGACCGCTCGTCGGCGCCGGCGCCGTCGGCCTGCGCGGCGTGCGTCGGAGCAGCAGAGCAGGCGTTCTGTAGAGTCCGCCGCATGGCGACACTCATCCGGTCTCTCATCGCGTCTGCACCGCACACGGCACACGATCCCGCGCTGATCGACGACGCCGGCACGACGTCGTGGTCGCAGCTCGACGCTCGCGTCGACCGCTTGATCCACTCGCTCCGCGACGGCCATGGCATCCAGGCCGGCGATCGGATCGTTCTGTTGTCGGGCAACCGTCGTGAGGCGTTCGAGGTGCTCATGGCCGCTGCTCACATGGGGATCCAGGTCGTGCCCGTCAACTGGCACTTCGCTGCCGACGAGGTGGAGTACGTCGTTGCCGACTCGGAGTCGAAGCTCGTTATCACCGATCCGGCGTACGCGGCCAACGCCGGCGGCGTCGGGGTGCCCGAGCTGAGGTTCGGCGAGGGCTACGAGGCCGCGCTCGCAGACGCAGCCGAGGGCGAGCCGGAGGGCCAGACCATGGGCGGCGTGATGTTCTACACGTCGGGCACCACCGGGCGGCCGAAGGGGGTGCGCAACACCGCGTTCGCCGGCGGTGTTCCCCCGGAGGTGTACCAGTTGATGGCGGCTGGCATGGTGAACATCGGGTTCCCGGCGCGCGGGCGCACGCTGCTGTGCGGTCCCCACTACCACTCGGCTCAATGGGCGTTCTCGTTCTTCCCGCTGATCGGGGGATCGTCGATCGTGTTGCAACGCTCGTTCGTGCCGGAAGAGACGCTCGAACTCATCGACCGACACGCGATCACCAACGTCCACCTGGTGCCCACGCAGTTCGTCCGACTGCTGCGCGTCGATGCCGATCGACGCGACGCGTTCAGCGGCGCGTCGTTGCAACTCGTGTTGCACGGGGCCGCCCCGTGTTCGCCGGCGGTGAAGCGGCAGATGATCGAGTGGTGGGGACCGACGGTCACCGAGTACTACGGCGCCACCGAGGGCGGCGTCGTGTCGATCATCAGCGCGGAGGAGTGGCTGGCCAAGCCTGGCTCGGTGGGCAAGCCCATGGCCAACATGGTCGTGAAGATCGTGCCCGACATGGCCGACGTGGCCGACGGTGACGAGTCGGGCACACCTGGGGAGCCTGCCGGTCCGTTCGAGGAAGGGGTGATCCACGTGCGGAATGCGATGGGAGCCGACTTCGAGTACCTCAACGAGCCCGGCAAGACGGCAGAGGCGCATCGCGAGCCCGGCATGTTCACCCTCGGCGACATCGGGTACTTCGACGACGATGGCTACCTCTACCTCAGCGATCGGAAGATCGACATGATCATCTCCGGCGGTGTCAACATCTACCCGGCCGAGATCGAGGGCGTCCTGGCGGCCCACCCGGCGGTCGTCGACGTCGCCGTGTTCGGGGTGCCCGACGACGAGTTCGGTGAGCAGGTGAAGGCGGCCGTGCAGCTCTCCGACGGCGCTTCGTGGGATGCCGACCTCGAGGCATCGCTGGTCGCGCTCGCCAGGGACAAGTTGGCCGGCTACAAGGTGCCACGCAGCTTCGACGTGGTCGAGACGATGCCGCGCAGCGAGGCCGGCAAGCTGCTCAAGCGGCAACTCCGCACGCCGTACTGGGATGCGGCCGGCCGGAAGATCTGACCCGAAGACCGAGAGCGGTGCCTGAGCAGATACGTTCGCGACGATTCGCCGCTGCGACACGTCCGACACCTCGGACGTGGTTCTCGGAGCGTCCCGGTTTCTGACAAGGTGAAGACATGACGAAGGTTCGTTCCTCCGATGGCTCGATGATCGATGATCGACGAGGTCGCTCTGGCGGCCGCGGTGGCGGCTTTCCCGGACTCGGTGGTGGTGGCGGTGCCGGCGGCTTCCCGTTCCCCATGAAAGCGGGCGGAGGTCTGCTCGGCATCATCATGGTGATCGCGGCGATGGTGCTGCCCCAGCTGCTCGGGGCCGGCGGCCCCTCGTCGAGCGGCCTCGCAGGCGGACCGGCAAACGAGCCCGGTACCGAGACCGTCGGTGGCGCCCTCGACACCGATCTCGAACAGGTGCTCGCCGGCGCCACGATCGACGTGCAGACCTACTGGCAGACCGCGCTCCCCAAGTACTTCAACACGGAGTACCAGGCGACCAAGACCGTCTTCTTCTCGGGCTC
>JAYUSX010000086.1:0-5531 GCA_043755475.1 Actinomycetota bacterium | reverse complement strand
GGGTCCTGATGTGGAATCGAAGAGCCGAATCCCTCTACGGCTGGGACGAGGACCAGGTCCTCGGTCGCTCGATCATCGAGGTCCTCGCTCCCCCTGATGAGCTGCTCGCGAACGAAGCCGACTTCGCGCAGGTCAGCCACGGAGCTGAGATAAGCGGGGACCGGCTCGTGATGCGCCGTGACGGCGCGATCCTGCGCGTTTCCAGCCACACAAAACCAATGACGGACTCCTTGGGGAACGTGGTCGCGATCGTTGGCGTCTCCGAAGACGTCGACGCGGCACGCGCCGACGAGCAACACGCTCGCGATGTCACCGAGCACTTTCGTGCAGCACTCGATGCAAGCGGTCTCGGCACCTGGAGGTGGGACCTCGCGACCGGCGTCACCGTCTGGGACGAACGACTCGAAGCGCTGTTCGGTCTACCCTCTGGCGGCTTCGACGGCACCTACGACACCTACGTCTCGATGCTGCACCCTGATGACCGTGCCGCGGTGATCGCGACGGTCGACAAAGCGGTACAGGCGAAAGGGCGGTATCGGACCGAGCACCGCGTGGTGTGGCCGGACGGATCGATCCACTGGATTTCCGGTGCCGGAGGCGTGACGGTCAACGACCGAGGTGTCGTGACCGGCACGGTCGGCTGCGTGCTCGACGTCACCGAGCAGGTCACTGAATCGCGCGAGCGTGAGCGCCTCGCGGCCGCAGTCGCAGAGTCGCACGAACGCGAGCGAGTACAACGTGAGCGCCTCGAGTTCCTCTCTGCAATCAACGACGCACTGAACACGTCGACGAGTCGCCTCGAGGTGATGCGCAACGTCACCCGCACCACGGTCCCGCGCCTCGGTGACTGGTGCTCCATCCACGTGCTGCCCTCGAGGAACGCGCTGGTACCCGACGTCGAGATCGCGCACGTCGACCCCGACATGGTCACCTACGCGAAGCAGCTGCAGAGGAGATTCCCGTACGACCCCACCGCCGACAACGGCGTCGCGCACGTGATTCGCACAGGACAGACCCAGTTCTACCCCGACATCACCGACGATGTCATCAGCTCGCTCGAAGCGACTGATGAAGAGCGCGCCATCATCGAGCAGCTCGCGCTTCGTTCGGTGATCGCCGTGCCTCTCATCAAGCAGGGCCGCATTCTCGGCGCGATCCAGTTCGTCATGTCCAGCTCCTCTCGCCGCTACAGCCCCGAAGACGTCGCCCTCGCCCACACCGTCGCCGGCCGCATCGCATCCAGCCTCGAGAACCACCGGTTACATGAAGAACAAGTCCACATCGCATCAACACTCCAGCGAAGTCTGCTCCCCACCACGCTCCCGAAAATCCCACGGCTCGACATCGCTGTCCGCTACTGGGCCGCTGGCGATGCCAACGAAGTCGGCGGCGACTTCTACGACATCTTCGCACTCGACACCGACGATCAATGGGCGATCGTCATCGGCGACGTGTGCGGAACCGGGCCCGCCGCCGCAGCACTCACCGGGCTCGCCCGACACACCATCCGCGCCAGCGCCTGGCACGGCGACACCCCCACCGAGGTCCTCACCACACTGAACCGGGCCATCCAACGATCCGCCACCGGCTCGTTCCTCACCGCCACCTACGCCGTCGTCACCAACGACGGACCTGCAACACACCTGACGATCGCCATCGGCGGTCACCCACTCCCCATACTCGTGAGAGACGATGCCGGAACCGCCATCGGCAAACCCGGCACCCTGCTGGGAGTGCTCGACACCATCGACATCACTGTGACCACCGAATCACTCGAAGACGGCGACGTCGTCGTCTTCTACACCGACGGCGCCACCGACGTCCCCAGGCACTCCCTGAACGAACACCACTGGAACGCTCTGGTGACCACGGCATCGCCCGCCGCGGCAACTGCGGAGGCAATCGCCGACCACATTCGCGACTCCCTCGACCTCGTGCTGCCGTTCGCACACCGCAACGACGACATCGCACTACTCATCCTGAAAGTGCTGCATAGCCCCACCTGAACACCCGACGTAGCCACCGAGTCCTGTCCCTGAGGGGCCGGATCGTCGGCTCATCCATGATTCGGCCTTGACGATCAGGTGGTTGCGTTGCGAACTGCGCCGCGGACCAGCCACTCGTCCTTCCCCCACCCTTCCCAATCAGGGCGAAGAAGGCCCCGCTCTGTCGGTCAACGGTGCCGTAAGTGATCGCTCCTCGAATTCAGATCGATCCTGCTCACGATACCTTTCTCGGCGCCCCCGGTAGGAATCGAACCTACGACCTGCGGTTTAGGAATGCGGTCGAGATGGTCTCAGCGAGCCACTTTGAATCGCATCTGACCTGCTCAGCTTCTGTCTTCTCCTCGTCTGGTCTCGTCGGACATCATGCAGTAGCGCGCAGTAGATGGACAAGTGGATGGACAACTTTGCGCGTCCGCCCGGGGCCGACCAGGGCTTCACTGAGGAGCTCGCACGGGCTGTGACCGTGGGACTGATAAACCGCAGGTCACTGGATTCGCATGACCACCGCGTCGCTTCTCACGCCCACCGCCCCACCGAGTAGCTCGCTATGGACAGATTGAAAGCACCGCGCATGACGCTTCTGGCGGTCCACCTGCACGAGCCAAGACGGTTCGTGCATCTCCGCAACCCCGACTACCTCACGTGGCGCGGAGAGAGTACCCGCTGCTCGCCGATGCCTTCTTCAGAACAGCGGCACGTCGCGAGTTCGGAGCGACGGCCGTTGCGGTTCGTCGGCCTCGGCCGGCTCCAGCTTCACCACCGAAGCGTCGTACAGCCAACTGACGGTGCCCTCGCGCGAGAGTTCACCGGATACTCGAACGTACGCATCCTCGTCATAGGCGCTCACGGCAATGTGATGATCGCCCTCATTACGAAGACGGACTCTGTACTTGCGCTTACCATCGTCGACGCCGAACACGCCTGGCCCGCCAGCTTCCTCTTGCTGAGAAGGTGAACCCATCCGGTCGCAGTGTGCTGACGGACAGGCTCCGGCGTGGCCAGGGCAGTCGCGGCGGCATCGAGGATCGGCACGTCAGTACCTCGGAAGGCGAAGGAAGCCGTCCCTCGCACCATCTCATCCAAGAGAACCGAGCGGTCCCACTCGACCGAGACCTCAGCCTCGTCAGCACCCTCAACTAGTAGCCGGACTGCGGTGAGGAGCTCGTAGGACACTCCGTGATCGACGGCCGCCTCGAAAGCCTCAACCTGTTGCGTCTGGCGCGCTTCCGTCATTCTGGCCGCGTTGCCACCGATCACTGAGTCACCGTCGGTTGGTTGGGCACCGCCTCAGCCCGTCGACACTCCAGGCCTTGGTCCGGCGGGCCACGTGCCGCAGTTCGATGCGCCCGTCGACGGGGTACTCGGGCAGGCGCACGCGCTCGGGCAGATGCGCCTCGAATCGGCACTCAACGCGATCCCTGGCGTCGATCGAGCGGACGTGAGCTTCGGGACCGAGCGTGTCACCGTCGAGTACGACCCCACCCAGGTCACCCCGAACGCGTTGCAGGCGGCCGTCGCCAACTCCGGCTATCGGCTGATCCCTCGCCCAGCACCGGGTTCGGCGCCGACCGAGGACCAGGAGGCCGCTGAACGTCGCGCAGAGATCGCCGACCTGTCACGACGGGTCGTGATCGGCGCCTTACTGGCGGCGCCGATCGTCTTCGCGGTGATGGCCGCCGACATTTTCGGCGCGACCTGGGTGCCCGAATTCTTGCTGAACCGATGGTTGCAGCTCGCGCTGATCACTCCGGTGATGTTCTACACGGGGTGGCCGATCCACCGCACCGGTTGGCTGACGATGAAGCACCGCAGCGCAGACATGAACAGCCTCATCACGATCGGAACCATCGCTGCGTACGGGTACAGCGTGCTCGTCACCGTCGCCCCGTCACTGGTGCCCGCAGATGTGCGCGAGGTGTACTTCGAAGCGGTCGGTGTCATCATCACCTTGATCCTGTTGGGTCGCCTCCTCGAGGTCCGCGCCAAGGCCGGCACCGGCGAAGCGATTCGCAAACTGATCGGCCTCCAAGCCCGCACCGCCACCGTGATCCGCGACGGCGTCGAGGTCGAGATCCCCGTCGAAGACGTCGCCCCTGGCGACGTGGTGCTTGTCCGCCCCGGCGAGAAGGTGCCCGTCGATGGGATCATCGTCGAGGGCCGCTCGACCCTCGACGAGTCGATGGTCACCGGAGAGTCGATCCCGGTCACCAAGGCAGCGGGCGACGTCGTGATCGGAGCCACCATCAACCAGACCGGTGCGTTCCGCTTCGAGGCAACCAACGTCGGTGCCGACACCATGCTCGCCCAGATCATCAAGCTCGTCGAACAAGCCCAAGGCTCCAAGGCCCCCATCCAACGGCTCGCCGATCTCGTGTCGTCGTACTTCGTGCCGGCGGTGATGTTCATCGCGATCGCCACGTTCGTCACCTGGTTCGTCGTCGGACCCGAACCGGCGTTCACCCTCGCCCTGGTCGCCGCGGTTGCAGTGTTGATCATCGCCTGCCCATGCGCGCTCGGCCTGGCGACACCGCTGTCGATCATGGTCGCCACCGGCAAAGGAGCAGAACACGGCATCCTGATCCGCTCCGCCGAATCGCTCGAAACCGCCCACAAGATCGACACCATCGTGTTGGACAAGACCGGCACCATCACCCGCGGGGAACCAGCACTCACCGACGTCATCGTCGGCGAAGGCGTCGACGCGGACACGATGCTGCGTCTCGTCGCCTCGGCCGAACAGTCGTCCGAGCACCCCCTCGCCCAGGCGATCGTCACCGGCGCCCGCGACCGAGGACTCGAGCTGTCGGCGACGACCGACTTCGAGTCGATTACCGGCAAAGGCATCCGTGCGCTCGTCGACGGCCACGAGATCCTCATTGGCAACCGTCGACTCCTCGACGACGCCTCGATCGACACCACCAACCTGAATTCCGAGGTTGACCGACTCGCCGAAGCGGGCCGCACGCCGATGCTCGTCGCGATCGACGGGCAGCCCGGCGGCGTGATCGCTGTCGCCGACACCGTCAAGGAAGACTCCGCAGCCGCCATCGCCGCGCTCCGTGGACTCGGGATCCACGTCGCGATGATCACCGGCGACAACGCCCGCACCGCCACTGCGATCGCTCGCCAAGTCGGCATCGAACGTGTCCTCGCCGAAGTGCTACCCGAACACAAAGCCCTCGAGGTCCGCCGCCTCCAAGACGAAGGTCGCGTGGTGGCCATGGTCGGCGACGGCATCAACGACGCCCCAGCCCTCGCCCAGGCCGACGTCGGGTTCGCCATCGGGACCGGCACCGACGTCGCCATCGAATCCTCCGACATCACGCTCATCTCCGGCGCACTCAACGGTGTGGTCACCGCGATCACCCTGAGCCGGTCCACCATGCGCAACATCCGACAGAACCTGTTCCTCGCGTTCGTGTACAACGGCATCGGCATCCCCATCGCCGCTGGCGTTCTCTACCCGTTCACCGGAACTCAGCTCAGCCCGATGATCGCCGCCGCAGCCATGGCACTGTCCAGCCT
>JAYUSX010000085.1:0-5544 GCA_043755475.1 Actinomycetota bacterium | reverse complement strand
GACGGCCTCATCGCCACCCACGGCCTCCACTTCGTGGAGGGCACGATCCTCTCCGACGAGGCACTCGATGCCGCCTTCGAGGGTGCCGACGCGGTCGTCCACCTCGCCGCACTCGGCAGCGTGCCCCGCAGCGTTGCGGACCCGCTGGCCACGCACCATGCCAACGCCACCGGCACCTTGATGGTGCTCGAAGCCGCACGCCGACACGGTGGGCTGCACACGATCGTGGCGTCCAGCTCGTCGGTGTACGGCAGCAACCCGGTGCTGCCCAAGCACGAAGAGCTGGCCACCCGCCCGCTGTCGCCATACGGGGGCAGCAAGCTGGTGACCGAGGGCTACACGCTCGCGTGGGGCAGCTCGTACGGGATGCCCACGTTGGCGTTCCGGTTCTTCAACGTCTTCGGCCCTCTGCAATCCGCGGGCCACGCGTACGCGGCGGTCATCCCCGCGTTCGTGCACGCGGCCCTCACCGGCACCCCGCTCACCGTGCACGGCGACGGCACCCAGAGCCGCGACTTCACCTACGTCGGCAGCGTGGTCGGCGCCATCACCGATGCCGTGCTGCGCCGCGTGTCGAGCCCCGGCCCGGTGAACCTCGCATTCGGCACCAGGGTCACGCTGCTCGACGTGATCGCTTCGCTGGAGGAGATCGTCGGCCACCCCATCGAGCGCGCCCACACCGGCAACCGCGCCGGTGACGTGCCCCACAGCCAGGCCGACACGACCCGCCTGCGGGAGCTGTTCCCCGACGTGCAAGCCGTCCCCTTCGGCGAAGGCCTGCGCACCGCCGTCGACTGGATGAAGACCACCCTCTGACGGGAGCCGCCACGAGCGCTCCTCGCTCACCGATGTCGACAGGGAGACCCGCCCGACACGCCGCTCGACAGCCGTTCGAGGTCAGAGGGATGACCCGAGCACCTCATCGAGCGTTGCGCTGACGCCAAGCCGGTCGGCCCAAGTACGAAGGTGGTCGAGATCGAGGCGATCACCCTGCACGCGCACGATGCCGCGGGCGTCATCGAGTTGCCGGGTCGAACCCGACAGCACTGACCACTCGAGCTTGGCCAAGAGCACATCCTCGGCCGTTGCCATCATCACACTGCAGCCGAGCACCTCCACACGTTGGCGGCGGCCGAACTCGACCTCGCTGAACCGACGGTCCTTCCGGACGACGAGGTCGATCTTCCAGCCACCGCGAAGGTCGATCAGGTTGAACATCTGTCCTGGCGCCACGCTCTCGGAGAACGAGATCCGGTCGACGTACACCGCGTCTGGGTCGAACGAGTCGAACAACGCGTGAAGTGACGTCACATCGACTTCGACCACCATGTCGACGTCGCGGGTGGTCCGCGGCTCGCCGTACATCGAGCTCGCCGTCGAGCCACCGATCATGTAGTCGATGGACAGACGGTCGAGGTGACCGACCACCTCAGCGAGGAACTCCGCCAGCGTCATGGTCGAAGGTGGGTGAACGACGGCCAGGCCCGATCGGCCAGCTCGTCGCCGACCAGCAATCGGTGCAGCGCATGCTCCACTTCGTCTGGCCCGTACTCGGGATGCCGATATCTGATCCCGCACCGAGCCAACTCACGAGCCTCATTCGACATCTGCTCGACGATCGCAGCCTTGTCTGCCGGCGTCATCCGCCGGAACACCTGGACGAGCACGGCGTGCGCTTCCGCCGACGTGTCGGACGTGTCGGGTCTGGCGACGGCACTCATCGGCGACCATGGTAGTTGTGCAGCGAAGGAGGGCGCCGGACAGGATTCCTTCGACACCGTGCAACACTTCGCGCGTCTCGTGCGCCGTTGGGGGTGAGGGAGGGTATGCGAAGCACCAAGGGAGCAGCGGTCCGCAAGGGGCCGGTTCAGGCGGGAGCGACGACCTTGATCCCGAACGTCGCCGCTGCCTCGGCCAAGCGCATGTCGTAGGTGACCAGACCTTCGAGGTCGTCGCCCAGATCGAGCGCGGCGGCAAGATGGATCGCGTCGAGCGAACGCAGCGCTGCCGGCTCGAGTCGGCCCGCAGCCTCAAAGACGGCCGAGGTGACCTCGCAGAGGGTGATCGCATCGAGCACGTCGCGAGCCCGTGCCGCACGATCTGGCGCAGCGCGGCGCACGGCTCGCATCAGCTCGGTCCGGACGAGATCGCAGGCAATGGGATCGCGTGGCCTGTCGGCGAGCCACGAACGAAGCGCCTCGGTCTGGGGCTCGGCCACGACGAGCTTCACCAACGCCGACGTGTCGATGTAGAACGCCAACGCTCAGAACCTTTCGTCGTCGCGCATGGCCCGCAGCTCGGCCGACAGATCGCCCCCCGGCTCGGGCGGCGACAGCTCGGCGAGGCTCGACCGCGGCGGCCGCGCATGACCCGAATCGATCAGCGTCTGCACCCGCGACCTGCCGATCGGCGTCAGCCGAGCCACCGGCCGACCGCGATCGGTGATCGTGATCGTCTCACCAGCGGCAGCTTCTGCCACCACCGCCGACGCATTCTGCTTGAGTGCCCGGATGCCGACTTCACTCATGTTCTACATTGTAGCACATTCCTGCCGAGCGGCGACCTGCTCAGCCCGTGAAGGCGATGCATCGGCCCACGCCGCGTCAGGCGGCGGGGGGTGCGATCGTGGCGCAGATGGCTCGATGATCCGAGCCGCTGACCTCGACCACCTTCGCGTCGCGCACCGCCCAGTCGGCGGGCACCACCACGTGGTCGATGCGCATCGCGAACAGGCGCCAGTAGGCGTGCTTCGGCGTGGCCTGGAACGTGTTGCCGGCCCGGACCGTGCGCATCACGTCGAGCCGTCCGCGCACCAGGCTGCGGTACTCCGGCTGGCGATCCGACAGGTTGAGATCGCCGGCCACCACCGTGTGAGGCACCGACGCTGCCAGCTCGGCCAGGCGCCTGACCTCCTCGCGACAGACCGCGAAGCGTGCCGTCCCATCGCTCGGTCGCGCCACGATCGTCGGGCGCGGGAGGTGCGCCGCATAGAGCTGGAACGGCGACGGCGCATGCACCCGCAACCACAGCACCTGCCCGAGCAACGGTGGCGGCGGCAGACGCTCGATCGGAAAGCGCGAGTACACGCCATGCCCCGCTGCTCCCCCGATGCTCAGCACCTCGTGGTACGGGAAGTGCTCGGCCAGCACCTCATGGGCGCCGACGCCCAGTTCGCTCACCACCACCACGTCGGGTCGCTCGGTCAGCAACGACCTGCCCGCGGCCGCCATGTCTCGATTCCAGTACCAGAGGTTGGCCGCCATCAGCCGCACACCGTCGCCGGCGACGGGGGCCGTCACCCGTCGACGCGGCCACCACGTGAGCACCGAGGCGCCGCCCGCCACCACCAGACCGATCGCGAGCCACGGCATGCCGCTCTGCAACGTCGCCAGGGCCGTCCCGAGCGCCACGATCGCCACCCCGGGGAGCGCGATGGTCGCGAGCTCCCACACATCGACCAGGAAGCGGCGCACGACCCTGGACGCTACCGGCGCGCTCGAGGCGCGACCCAGCAGCCTCCACGGAACCGGGCCTGATCACCTGCGGAGGCCATGGGACACCACGCGCCGGCGCGGTCAGCTCGACGCGACGACGACCAGGCTCATGACGGCCGCCACCACCACGGCGACGAGTGCGGGACCCACGGTCGGTTCGAGGCCGCCCGTGCGGGCAACCGCCACCGCCGCGATCGAGCCGACGGCCCCGGCGACCCTCGGCGAGCCCACACCCGCGAGCACACCGACCAGCACGAGCACCAACGGCCACGTCGCGAACAGCGTGCCGACCAGTGCACTGTCGCGACCCGTCGCCCCGAACAGGCCCGACCACAGCACCAGTCCGAACACCGCGACGACCAACCACCACGGCATCGTGCGAGCGGCCGAGATCTCCAACGCGATCAGCACCACCACGGCGGCGACCACCTGAGGGATCTGATCCGTCTCGGGCACGCAGCAGTAGATCGCGAACTGCGCCACCCCGATCAGCGCAGGGATCGACCCCGGGCGGGACATCCGATCCTGGGCGACGGGCACCACCATCGACACCGACACGGTGATCGCGACTGCGAGCAGCACCACCATCGGGCGATCGTTCAGAGCGGAGGCTTCCCAGCTGCGCCACACCGCAACGACCCCGACCACCATGCCCACCAGCGCCCTCGTCACGAGCCCACCCGCCAGCCGCATCACCCGAGTGAACCACACCGCGCCGGCGAGTACGTCGGATCGCGGCACGGGGGGTTCGCACGAGGCGGGAACTAGCCTCGGAACGATGTTGTCCGTCCTCTGCGTGTGCACGCACAATCGGACGCGTTCGGTGCTGATGGAAGGCCTGCTCGCACACCACCTCCGGGCACTCGGGCTCGAGTTCACGGTGGGCAGCGCCGGGACCATGGCCGATGACGGCCTGGCCACGAGCGAGACGATCAAGATGCTGGGCGAGCGCGGCATCGATCTCCGCGGCCACCGCGGCACCCTGATCGACGATCACATGGTCGATGCGGCCGACCTCATCGTGACCGCCGAACAGGACCACGTGGTGACCATCGCCTCACGGTGGCCCGACGCCTTCCGGCGCACGTTCACCTTGCCGGAGGTGGTCGCCTGCACAAAGTTCTTCGGCGGACGACTCGGCGGTCCGATCGAGGACTGGCTCGACGTGCTCGCAGACGGGCGGCCATCGGGCTTCACCTACCTCGACGATCGTTCGATCGGCGAGATCGTCGACCCCACCGGGCAGGACCGCCGAACGTGGCTCGAGGTGTTCGAGCTGGTCGACGATCTGACGCAGCGGCTCGCCAAGGCGCTCACCTGATGGATTCACGCCGCATCGTCAAACAGCTGAGTCGCGCCGCCGACGGGCTGCTCCCGACGCACGGCGGGGTGACCGTGCTGATCTACCACCGCGTCGGTGGCGACAGCGCCAGTCAGGTCGACCTGCCCACCGACGAGTTCGATCGACACATGGCCCATCTGGCCGAACACACCGACGTCGTCACCCTCGACGAAGCCGTTGCCGGCCTCGCAGCAGGCCACGACCTCGGTCACCGCGTGGTGATCACCTTCGACGACGGCACCGCCGACTTCACCGACAACGCCCTGCCCGTGATCGTTCGCCATCGGCTGCCGGTCACGCTCTACGCGGCGACATCGTTCATCGATGCGCAGACGCAGTTCCCGTGGGACGCCCCTCCCACGTCGTGGCCGGCTCTTCGCGACGCCACCTCCACCGGTCTCGTCACCATCGGCTCGCACACCCACTCGCACTGGCTGCTCGACCGGCTCGACCCATCGGCGATCGCCGACGACCTCGACCGCTCCATCGATCTCATCACCACGCACATCGGTGTCCGACCGGAGCATTTCGCCTATCCCAAGGCACTTCCGGGATCCGTGCATGCCGAGATCGCCGTCCGACGCCGCTTCACCTCGGCTGCGCTCGCCGCCAGCCGCGTGAACCGGCCAGGGCACACCGACCTGCATCGACTGTGGCGCACACCGGTGCAGCGAGCCGACGGCTTCGACTTCTTCGTGGCGAAGGCGA
>JAYUSX010000084.1:0-5545 GCA_043755475.1 Actinomycetota bacterium | reverse complement strand
CGGGCACCTGCGCACCACGCTCATCGGCGACGCGTTCGTGCGGCTGCTCGGGTTCGTCGGCCACACGGTGATCCGCGAGAACCACATCGGCGACTGGGGTACCCCGTTCGGCATGCTCATCGAGCACGTCGTCGACCTCGGCGGCGAGCTCGGCGAGATCGACCTCAGCGATCCCGGGGCGTTCTACAAGCAAGCCCGCGCGAAGTTCGACGCGAGCGACGAGTTCAAAGAGCGCGCCCGCGCCAGGGTCACCCTGCTCCAGAGCCGGTCCGACCCGGCGACGATGCGGATCTGGCAACAGCTCGTCGACCAGTCGGCCGACTACTTCGACATCGTCTACGGCCGGCTCGGCGTGCTGCTCACCCGCGACGACATCGTGGGCGAGAGCTTCTACCAGCCGATGATGCCCGCGATGCTCGACCGGCTCGACGGGGCCGGGCTGCTGCAGGAGAGCGACGGTGCGAAGGTCGTGTGGGTGCCCGGCTTCACCAACCGCGAGGGAGACCCGCTGCCGTTGATCGTGCAGGCGCGTACGGGCGGGTTCAACTACGCCACGAGCGACATCACGTGCGTCATCGACCGGGTGGAGCGACTGCATGCGACCCTGCTCGTGTACTGCATCGGCACGCCCCAGAGCCAGCATCTGCAGATGGTGTGGAAGGCCGCCGAGATGCTCGGCGTGCTGGTGTCCCCGGCGCGGGCGGTGCACGTGAACAACGGCAACGTGCTGGGCGACGACCGCAAGATCCTCAAGAGCCGCAGCGGCGAGCCGGCGATGCTGCTCGATCTGATCGATGCCGCGATCGGCCGGGGTCGGGCCATCGTCACCGAGCGGTCGCCCGAGATGCCGGGCGCCGAACGGGACGAGTTGGGGCGCCAGATCGGCATCGGGGCGTTGAAGTACGCCGAGCTGTCCACCGACCGGATCAAGGACTACGTCTTCGACTGGGACCGCATGTTGTCGTTCGAGGGCAACACCGCGCCGTACCTGCAGTACGCGCATGCCCGCATCCGCAGCATCTTCCGCCGTGCCGAGGTGGAGCCAGCGGCCGTCCGCTCTGTCATCCCGTCGTTGCATGCGCCAGAGGAACTCGCGCTGGGGCTGAAGCTGCTCGCCTTCGACGGTGCGGTCGCCGACACGATCGAGCGGTTCGCGACGCACCGCCTGTGCACCTACCTGTTCGAGCTGGCGCAGACGTTCACCTCGTTCTACGACGCGTGCCCGGTGATGCGCGCCGAGACCGAAGAACTGCGCCTCAGTCGGCTCGCGCTCGCCGACCTCACCGCGCGCGTGCTCTCCACCGGCCTCGGGTTGCTCGGCATCGAGTCGCCCGATCGCATGTAGCAGAGCCACGACGTCATGGGCTCCTTGCCGCTCCACCTTCTGCCCGACACGGCCTCCATCGACGACCGTGGGGTCCTCTCGATCGGCGGGCTCGCCGTGTCGGAACTGGTTGCCGCCCACGGCACTCCGTTGTTCATCTACGACGAGGTCCACCTTCGGCGGCGCTGCCGCGAGGCGGTCGACGCCTTCGGGCACCAGCGAGCGGTGTACGCCACCAAGGCGTTCCTGTGCCGGGCGATGGCTCGCCTCGCGTACGAAGAGGGGATGCTGCTCGACGTGGCCAGCGGTGGCGAGATGCACGTCGCCCTGTCGGCGGGGGTGCCGGCCGACGCGCTCACGCTGCACGGCAACAACAAGAGCGTCGACGAGTTGCGTCATGCGCTGCGCGAACAGGTGCGCTACGTGGTGGTCGACTGCGACGAAGAGCTCGACCGGCTCGAGCTGCTCCACGCCGAAGGGCTTCCGGTTCCCCGCGTGGTCCTGCGCATCACGCCGGGCGTGCACGCACACACCCACGAATACATCGCGACCGGCCAGGACGACTCGAAGTTCGGATTCAACCTCGGCAACGGAGCCGCGCAGGCGGCGGTCGATCGGGCTCGGCGGTCGGCGGCGGTCGAACTGGTCGGGCTGCACTGCCACATCGGATCGAACGTGTTCGCGGTGGACAGCTTTGCTCGAGCGGCCGAGGTGATGGCTCGGTTCGCCGCACCGCTCGGACTGCCCGAACTGGTGCTCGGCGGTGGCTTGGGCGTGCCCTACGTGGGGGGCGAGGAAGCGTCGACCATCACCGAGTGGGGGCGCGTCGTGCTGGGTGCGTGCGCCGCGCTCGACGTGCAGAGTCGGATCAGCGTCGAACCGGGGCGATCGATCGTGGCGTCTTCAGCGATCACCGTGTACGAGGTGGGCGCGGTGAAGACGATCCCAGGCGTGCGCACCTATGTCTCGGTGGATGGTGGCATGAGCGACAACCCTCGACCGGTGTTGTACGGCTCGGGCTACGAGGCCTTCGACCCCAACAGAGCGCGGGACGAACGCGACGGGCGGGCTCGGTTGGTGGGCAAGCACTGCGAGAGTGGCGACGTGTTGATCTTCGACGCAGCGGTGCCCGAGCAGTTGGCGGCCGGCGATCTGATCGCCACCCCGGTCACGGGCGCCTACGGTCATTCCATGGCGAGCAACTACAACAAGCTCACCCGCCCACCGGTGGTGTTCGTGCGCGACGGCGAAGCTCGCGTCGTGGTTCGCCGCGAGACATACGACGACCTGCTCTCGTGCGACGTCGGGTGAGGCTCATGTACCTGCGCTGCAGGTCGATCGGTCCTGGAGGAGCGCAATGAACGGTGATCGCATGATCGGATTGGTCCGCAAGGCGCTCACCCTCCTCCGTGCTGCGGGTCGCCAGGAACGGGATGCGGGTGGCGCTGGTCGCACCGGTCGACGTCGGCCGACCCCCGAAGAGCGCCCGTCGACTCGCTCGCCGAGCGGCCCGTCCGATCGGCCGCAGAGTCGACCCCAGAGCCGGTCCCAGGGTCGGCCCGAGAGTCAGCCCGAGAGTCAGCCCGAGAGTCGGCCCACGAGTCGGCCGGAGAGTCGATCAGGACGCCCGCGGGCGGCGCCGTCGGCGGACAGCGAGCTCGGCGATGCTCGCATCGAGTACTCCCCGGCCCTCGACGGCGACGCCGATCCCGGAGAAGTCGTGTGGACCTGGGTGCCGTACGAAGACGACCCATCGCAGGGCAAGGACAGGCCGGTGATGATCTTCGGTCGCCGTGGCGATCGCCTGGTCGGTGTCGCGCTGACATCCAAGCATCACGCCAACGAACCACAGATCGCGGTCGGTACCGGTTCGTGGGATCGCGAGGGTCGACCCAGCTACGCGAAGCTCGAGCGGATTCTCGACGTCGATCCACACCAGGTTCGTCGAGAAGGGGCCGTGCTCCCGCGGGCCCGCTTCGATGAGGTGGTCGATGCTCTCCGCGCGTTGCACGGCCTGGTGGAGCGGCACGGCTGATCGCGCCGAGCGTGCCGCGACGCCATCGCCTGCACAATGGAGACATGGTGGGCCGTGCATCGTCCCGTAGCCTCACGCCGTGGCTCAGACCGACTCCTCACCATCGCTGTCCGCTTCCGCGGGTCGCAAGATCCGCGATCGCGCCGACAACGTCATGCGAATCGGCGTGCTCGGGTGCGGCAACGTCGGTGCGCCGCTGATCGAGCTGATCGCAGCGCAGGCAGCATCGATCGAGGCGCGCACCGGGTTGAAGCTCCAAGTGGCCACGGTTGCGGTGCGCAACCTGAGCAAGGATCGCGGCATCTCGCTCGCCGACGGGGTGCTCACCCGAGATGCGCACTCGGTGGTGAACGACCCCACGATCGATCTCGTCGTCGAGGTGATCGGCGGCATCGAACCCGCTCGGGAGCTGATCTCGACCGCCCTCGCCAACGGCAAGCCGGTGATCACGGGCAACAAGGAGTTGCTCGCCAACGTCGGCACCGAGCTCTACGCCCAGGCCGATGCCGCGGGGGTCGACCTGCTGTTCGAAGCGTCCGTCGCCGGTGGCATCCCGCTGATGCGTGCCCTGCGCGAGAGCCTGCGTGGCGAGCCGGTCACCAGGGTGATGGGCATCGTCAACGGCACCACGAACTTCATCCTCACCAAGATGACCGAGGAGGGTGCTGACTACATGGTCGCCCTCTCGGAGGCTCAAGCGCTTGGGTTCGCCGAGCGTGATCCGACGGCCGATGTGGAGGGTTTCGATGCGGGCGCGAAGACGGCGATCATCGCCACCATCGCCTTCGGCGTGAAGGTTGTGGCCGGCGACGTGTACCACGAGGGCATCAGCCAGATCACCGCCGCCGACATCGCGGTCGCCCGCCGTCTCGGGTACGTCGTGAAGCTGTTGGGCATCGCCGAGCAGATGCCGACCGGCGAGGTCGCCGTGCGCGTGCACCCGGCCATGGTGCCCGTCACCCATCCGCTCGCCAGCGTTCGCGAGAGCTACAACGCCGTGTTCGTGGAAGGCAAGGCCGTCGGTTCGCTGATGTTCTACGGCCGTGGCGCCGGAGGCTCGCCGACGGCCAGCGCCGTGCTCGGCGACCTGATCGATGCTGCCGTGAACCTGTCGAACGGCACACACGGCACGATCGGCACCTTCGGCAAGGCGGTCACGTTGCCGATCGACGAGACCACCGCCGAGTACCTCCTGAGCCTCGACGTGGCCGACAAGCCGGGTGTTCTGCACGCCGTGACCGGTGTGTTCGCCCGCCACGGAGTGAGCATTCGCGCCGCCGAGCAGGAGGGGAATGCCCCCGACGCCCGGTTGGTGTTCATCACCCACGAGGCCAAGGAATCAGCCGTGCAGGCCACGATGCGAGAACTTCGCGAACTCGACGTGGTGCGGAGCATCGGCGGCCTGCTCCGGGTGATCGGGGCCTGACATGAGATACGTGAGCACCCGCGGCGGCGCGCCCGAGATCGGGTTCGTCGATGCGCTGCTGGCCGGTCTGGCGCCCGATGGCGGGCTGTACGTTCCGGCCGAGTGGCCGAACCTCGCCGATGCGAGCCGTGACGCGACGTATGCCCAGTTGGCAGCGACCGTGATCGCACCCTTCGTGGGCGACGAGATCGCGCGAGCCGATCTCGATCGCATGTGTGACGAGGCGTATGCCACGTTCCGTCACCCGGCGACCGTGCCACTCGTGCAGGTCGACGACCACCACTTCGTGCAGGAGCTGTTCCACGGCCCCACCCTCGCATTCAAGGACGTCGCGCTCCAGCTCGTCGGGCGGCTGTTCGACCATGTGCTCACCCAGCGCGGCGATCGCGTCCGCATCGTCGGCGCCACCAGCGGCGACACCGGGTCGGCCGCGATCGACGGCGTGAAGGGATGCGCGCACGTCGAGATCGTGATCCTCTATCCGCTCGGTCGTACGAGCGACGTTCAGCGCAAGCAGATGACGACCGTCGACGCTCCGAACGTGCGCACCGTCGCGATCGAGGGCACCTTCGACGACTGCCAGGACCTCGTCAAGGCGATGTTCAACGACGCTCCGTTCCGTGAGTCGCAGCGGCTCAGCGCCGTCAACAGCATCAACTGGGCGCGCGTGATGAGCCAGGTCGTCTACTACGTTGCTGCATGCAGGGCGTTGGCCACCCCGCTCACGTTCTGTGTGCCGACGGGCAACTTCGGCAACGTC
>JAYUSX010000083.1:0-14273 GCA_043755475.1 Actinomycetota bacterium | reverse complement strand
GCCGGTGCCGGTTGGCGCCGGCTCCGATCGAGACTGCAGCTGTTGCGATCAGCTCTTGGTGAGCTTGTCCTTGACCGAATCGATGCCGTCGTTGACCGCGTCGCGCGCCCGGTCGACCGCGTCCTTGGCCTTGGCCGCCTGCTGGTCGCGCTTGCCGTCGGCTTGCAGGTCATCGTTGTCGGTCAAGGCGCCCGCGGCTTCCTTGAGGCGACCCTTCATGTTGTCCGCTTGCTGTGTCATCGTTGCATCCCTTCCTACCGTTGACGGCCTGTCGACAGAGCCGTTCGTTGGTTCGGTTACCCGTTCCGCATGGATTCCAAACCGGCGTCGCGCTGCCACGAGGGTGAGCACGGCGATGAGGGCAGCGAGGGCCGCGGCGGGAATCCAGCGGCCGGACCCACGCCTGCGGCCACGCACGGCCGACACGGCGTCGTGAATGAGTCCTTCCGCGGCGTCGCGCGTCGTGTGTGCTGTGGAGCCGATGGTGTCCATCAGGTGGGCAGGTGTCGGCAGACTCATGACGCCACGCTCACGGACGGCATCCGGCTGTAGCGCTGAGCGATGTTGGTCCAGTTCAGGTGCTGCACGGCAGCTGCGACCCACTTGGCGCGTTCGTTGCGGTGCGTCAGATAGTAGGCGTGCTCCCACACGTCGATCACGGCGAGGGTGGTCGAGCCGGCGATGTGCTCGCTCTGGTGATCGTGCACGGAGCTGACCCCGAGTGCGCCGGTGACGGGATCGGCACGCAGGACGCCCCAACCGGAGCCATGCACGCCGAGGCACGCCGCGGTGAGGAGATCGTTGAACCGCTCGACCGAGCCGAAGTCTTCAGTGAGTTGTTCCTGCATCTCACGACCGGGCCCGTCGCCGGCAGGATCGAGGCTGTCCCAGAACAACGAGTGCATGACGTGGCCGCCCAGGTTGAACGTGAGTGAGCTCTGCAGCCCGGCAAGGCGTGGTGCGTCGTGCGGATCGACCGTCGCGAGCTGCTCGGCGGCGGCGTTCGCCTCCGTCACGTACGTGGCGTGATGCTTGTCGTGATGCAGTTCGAGAGTCTCCGCCGAACACCATGGCTCCAGGGCGTCATATGCGAAGGGCAGCGGCGGGAGCGAGTACACGGTGGTGAGTGCTTCTTTCATGGTGGTTCACCTACCCCGTCGAGCTGTCTCCCAAACTCGGGTTGCGTGTCCCGAGAAGATCACGACCCAGGCACCGTTAGGCTCGTCGAGTGTCACTCCGCGCGCTGGACGAGGTCTTGCGCGACCCCGTGCGACTGGCGGCAGTGGCGGCGACAGGCTTGCTCGACGATGAGCCGGATGCGTCGCTCGAGCGTCTGTGTCAGCTCGCACGGCGACTGATCGGTGCGCACGTAGCGATGGTGTCGCTGATCGAAGTGTCGACCCAGTTCTCGTGCGCGTTCGCGGCTGCCGACCCCAACGATTCCGGCATCGTCGTGTCCCGTGAGACACCGTTGTCGCGCTCGATCAGTCAGTACGCGCTCGAGAGCGACGGCCCCTTGGCAATTCGAGATGTGCGCGTCGACGAACGGTTGGTTGGAACTCGGAACGCTGCGGACCTCGGCTTCGTCGCGTACCTGGGAATCCCGTTGGTCGATTCCGCTGGCAACGTGCTCGGCAGCTTTTGCGTGATCGATCGGGCTGCCCGGCAGTGGACCACGGGCGAGGTGTCGCTCATGGTCGATCTTGCGGCAGCCGTGATGGCCGAGCTCGCCCTGCGAACCGTACTCAGGCGGGGAGACCTCGATCGCAGCCTGATGCGCGACCTGATCGACGCGTTGCCCACCTTCGTGGGTGTGCTCGACCCGAGCGGTCGAGTGACGTACGTCAACGGGGCGGCGCTCGATGCTGCCTCCGTGACCCTCGAGGACGTCATCGGGCGGC
The DNA here is from genome assembly GCA_043755475.1 of Actinomycetota bacterium. Taxonomy (GTDB): domain Bacteria; phylum Actinomycetota; class Acidimicrobiia; order Acidimicrobiales; family Ilumatobacteraceae; genus VFMC01. Next base: position 12,372 of record JAYUSX010000083.1, on the reverse strand, counting down.
CATTCTGGGAGACGACGTGGTGGTCGTCGCAGGAGGCCTCTCGCGCCGCCGTTCGCTGGGCCGTCGAGCAGTGTGCCCAGGGCCTGACGTGTCGTTCCGACGTCGAGTTCCGAGCCGCCGACGGCCCCTCGATCACGGTCGACCTCCAGCTGGCACCGATTCTCGATGCGGCCGGAAGCGTGGTGGCCATGGTTCCCTCGGCGCTCGACATCACCGAACGAATGCGCACGCACCGCGAACTCACCCGCCTTGCTGACGTCGAGACGTCGGCGAGGTTGCGGTCCGATCGGATGTTCCAGTTGGCCCGTGCGCTCACCGCCGCGGCGGATGTCGGGTCGATCCTGCAGCGCACCAGTCGGATCGGTGGTGAGCTGGTTGGCGCCGCGTTCGCCAACATCGGCATCGCCGACATCCCAGCCGGCGAGATCGAGTTGTGGCACAGCGCAGGCCTCGAGGCAGACATCAGGGGTCGGTGGCCGAGGGTGCCGCTGGATTCGACCACCCCCATCGGCAAGGCGATGTTGACCGGGCAGCTGATCGAGGTGACGACTCCGGAGGTCATGCGCGAACAGTTCGCCAGCGGCGCCGACGATGCGGCCCGGGCCGGATTCGTCGCACTGGCGGCGTACCCGATCCAACGCGGCCGAACCGCGATGGGGTTCGCGTGGACCACACCGGTCACGTTCGACTCGGAAATGCGGAACACGCTGGCCACCGTCGTCGAGCTCGTCGGCCTCGGACTGCAGCGTGCGGAGACCAATGAACGCGACCGGCGCGTCGCTGAGCAACTGCAGCGCAGCATGCTTCCGACACGGCTACCGGAGGTTCCTGGTGCATCGCTCGGCGCGTTGTACGAAGCCGGCACCCGTGGCATGCAGGTCGGAGGCGACTGGTACGACGTCTGCGTTGCAACCGACGGTCGCGTTCTCCTCGGCCTTGGCGACGTCGTCGGGCACGGTCTGCAGGCCGCGTCAGCCATGGGGCAGATGCGTACCGCTTTCGCAGCTCTGGCGCCAACGCTCCCGTTGGAAGATCTCGTCGAACGGCTCAGCGGGTTCTCGGTCGGCGTGCGCAGTGCGTTGCTGAGCACGATGGTCGTCGTCGAGTTCAGCGCCGACCTGGCGACGATTCGCGTCATCTCCGCCGGCCACGTTCCACCGATGGTGCGCCGCGCCGACGGGGTCGTCGAGCAATTGCCCGACGGCGGACTTCCCCTCGGCATCGAGGGCGAGGAGCGCCGACACGTCGTCAGCGTCGACCTCGAGCCAGGTGACACCGTCGTGCTGTACTCCGATGGACTCGTCGAACGCAGGGTCGAGTCGATCGATGTCGGCCTCGCGCGTCTTCGCAGTGCGTTGCAGTCAGTTGACACGTCTGACGGTCAGACGATCGTCGACCACGTGTTCAACTCGCTCGGTCGACCGAACGCCGACGACGTGGCCGTGCTGGTGCTACGCCGTGACTGAGCGGGTCGCGGAACTGTCGGCGTCGATGACACGTTGTCGTCCTGGGGGAGTAGCGTGCCCCCATGAGTGACGAGGCGCCGATCCTACAGATCGAGCTTCGCCCGAACGGCTTGCGTCTCTTCGGCGACGTCGATGCCGCAGGGGTCGACTCGCTCGTCAGCCATCTCGATCCGCTCCCTGGCGCAGGGTCCGACATCATCATCGATCTGTCCGACGTGGCGTTCATCGACTCCAGCGGCTTTCGCGCCTTGATCGAAGCACATCAGCGCGCAGAGCGAGTCGGCCGGCGACTGGTCATGGTCGACCCCTCACCGGCAATTCGGCGCCTCTTCGACATCTCCGGTCTCGTGCCTTACCTCCACGTGCGCACCCTCGACGAGTGAGCGAGTGCGCGCCTCAGCCGTGCACGATCTCGGCCGGGCGCTTGGAGATCGATACTGCGTGGCCACTGATGGCGTACGAATCCACCACCGACGTGAGAATGCTTCGACCCAGATCGTCGAAGGTGAGGGGATCCGCCGGGCTGATGTCGGTGTCCGCTGCGACGAGACTGAGGGTGATCATCAGGCCCGATTCCGCCGGTGCGGTGCTCGACGTAAACCGCGCGGCGACGCGGCCTGTGGGAGCGCGGTCGGCCATCAGCGCCCAAACCTCGCTGAGAGCGAGGCGCAGATCGTCGATCTCGTCCACGCTGAATCGGGCGTCCGCTGCCAGGGATGCGGCGATCAGTCGTAGCGTCGCGATGTATCGGGTGTCGAGGGGGAGCTCGACATCGACGGTGTCGATGGCGCGTCCGTCGCTGCGATCCGAAGGGGGTGCGTCCGACATCACGGTCGCACGATAACCCGTGTCGAGGTGCGAGACGCGTACGCGACGCTGGCTCCGCGGGGGCCGATCGTTCCATGTCGCATGAATGTGTGTCTATCCGGATCCGGTGCTTCTCAAACGAGAGGGATCGGCTCGCACGTTTCGGTGGCGCCTCACTGGGTAGTCCCGTCGCATGTCGATCTTGTCCCGGATGCTCTTGAAGTTGGTTGGTGCCCTTCGTCGGCACGCATGGTTGTTGGTGGCATGGAGCCAACGCCACACGGTGACCCTGTGGAGCCGGTCGATCAGCGCCGAGCTGAAGGGCCGGAAACCGATCGACGTGGGGCGGCTACGTCGGCTGGTATCGGCGCTGTTCAAGGTGTCGTCGGATTGGCGGTTGACCAACTCTGCTGGCCTGACGATGCTCACCCTGGTCGACGACGAGGTCGTGGCCGATACGGACCCGCATTGGCCGCATCGCGAGGTGCTCGTCAGCGTCCTCGGCGGCGTCGAACAGATCAACGGTGTCCGATTCACCTCAGGCTCGGCGCTGTAGGGAGGTTCGGCGCTGTAGGGCCAGGGCTTCCAGTCCGCCCGATGCCGACGAGGGATCGCGGCAGCCGCTCTCGCCGAGGATGATCGATCGATTCCTCCGGCCGCTGTTCGGTGTTGTACTCGCCGAGAAGCTGCAGTGGTTCAGTCGCGCAACTGAAGCGTGCCGTTCAGTCCGCTGATCTCGATCACGCGCCGAACGGCGGCAGACGGGTTGCTGATGATCAGCTCGTGCCCTTGATCGACGGCTCGGGTCGTTGCCTCGACGAGTACACGCAAACCGCTCGAGTCCATGAACGTGACGCCACAGAAATCGATGACGATATCCGCATCGGGTATCTCGGTCAGGGCCGCCGCAAGGTGAGGGGCGGTGTGGGCATCGATCTCACCTTCGACCGACCATCCGCCCACGACTGCGAGGACTTTGAGTCGTGACCCTGATTCCGACATGCAGCGCAATCTATCCCCTCGGAAAGGAACGCGGGGCGAAACCAGGCACGTTCACGCAAGCGGCCGACGCTCACCTCGTACGGGTTTGATGGCGTGACGTGCGGGTAGGCAGACGAGGAGGATGACGGCAGTCTCCGCAGCAAACCGAAAGGACCATCACGATGGCGAAGGCCAATCCCAATCCCCGCAAGGCGGGCAAGCCGACTGTGCGTTCCGGGACGAACACACAGCGAGAGATCCGCTCGACGGTGCCCAGCGTCTCCACCCGTTCCAGCGCCGATGTCGTCATGATCCTGCAGGAGCGACTGATCGCCTTGCTGGACCTGCAGCTGACCTTGAAGCACATCCACTGGAACGTGGTCGGCATGAACTTCATCGCGGTGCATCAGATGCTCGACCCGCAGGTCGAATCCGTTCAGGCCATGTCGGATGCCGTCGCCGAACGAATCGCAACCATGGGCGGCGAACCTCACGGCACCCCTGGCGCGATCGTTGCGTCTCGCAGCTGGGCCGACTATGACATCGGCCGCGCGCCGACGGTCACGCACCTGATGGCCCTCGACTCCGTGTTCTCCGGTGTCATCGCCGACCACCGCACGGCTCAAGAGCGGTTGGGTGATCTCGATCCGGTCTCGCAGGACCTGTTCATCGGCCACCTCGGGCAGCTCGAGCTCTTCCAGTGGTACGTGCGCGCGCACCTCAAGGACTCCTCCGGTGATGTTTCGCATCGTTCGACCAAACCAGCTGCAGAAGCGGCCCGGGCCACGCGCGCAGGCAAACGCTCCCGCACCGCGCCGGTTTGAGCCACCTGAGATTCGGGTACGACCTCCACATGAACGAGGACAAGACCGACACCCAGGACACGGAGTCCTTTCCACCGGCAAGCGCCGGCCGACCACCGACACCGGACGAGTCCGCAGCAGCCGAGCGGGCCGCTGACGAAGTCGACATCCCTCACGTCGCCGAGCATTACCAGGCGATGAACGAACTCGGCAAGAACGCGCGCGGCGAGGGCGAAGTCACACCCCGCAGCTGAGATCGAGCATCCGTCGGCTCGCCTCGGTGCTCAACGAATCCCCGAGGTCGCCCCCCACCTCGGGGATTCGTCGCGTCCAGCCTGTGGCCGCGCCACCAACTTCGACTTCAGTCGTCGGACGGGCCTTCGCTCATCCACGCCCGCATCGTCTCGAACGATCGGCGAAGCAGACGCGAAACGTGCATCTGCGAGATCCCCATGAGTTCGCCGACCTGTGCCTGCGACTGCTCCTCGAAGAAGTGCAGCCGGACGATCTCGCGCTCCCGCTCGGGGAGGCGGCTCAGCAACCTCTCGACCACGTGCGCGTCCACCACGTGATCGATCGAGCTGTCGGGCGCAGCAAGGGCACGATTGCGGTCGTTGCCCGTAGCGTCGGGGTCGCTCGAGCCGTCGATCGATCCCACGTCGTATGCTGCGGAGGCGGTGAGGCCGCGCAGCACGTCGTCGGCAGGAACCTTCAGATGTTCCGCCACCTCCGCCACGCTCGGCGATCGGCCGTTGCGCCCCACCAATTCGTCGGATGCCCGTCGCACCTGGAGATGAAGATCCTTGGCCGAACGCGGCACCCGCAACACCCAGGTGCGGTCGCGCAGGTAGCGCTTCAACTCCCCTTCGATGGTCGAGCCCGCAAAGGTGACGAACGAGACGCCCAGCTCCGGATCGAATCGATCGACGGCTTTGATGAGGCCGATCATCGCGGCTTGGCGGATGTCGTCCTCGCTGCCGCTGCGCCAGAAGCGCTTGGCGATGTGGATCGCCAGGCCCATGTAGCGTTCGACCAGCTCGTTTCGCAGCGCCCGCCGCTGCGTTCGCGCATATTCGCGAAACAGATCGAGCTCGACGGTGTCGGAAGTCCTCCCGACCTGGATGGAGTCTGCGGTTTCGGCGGGATCGGTCATGGATCCGTCGCCACTGTCGGCAGGATCGCGACAACCCGAACGCGCTCGGAGTCGACGGCGACTCGGACGTCACTGCTGAGCGCGGCCACGATGGAGAGGCCTCGGCCGCGTGGGGCCGACGGCGTCGTCGGGAACCAGAGTTCCCGTTCCGGCGGACCCCCGGAAAGGAACGAGCTGCTCACCGTCAGTTCGACGAAACCCTGACCCTCCTGCACCATCGAGACCGTGTACCGATGGTCCGGCGCCGCCTGCACCGCGTTCGAGGCGAGCTCGCTGGCGACCAGCACCGCGCGCTGCGCCATCTCGTCGTCGCATCCGCTGGCACGAAGCCACGCCGAGACGTCGTCCCGCGTGATGCGCAGGGACTCAGGGGTGCCCTTGTAGTCGCGCTGGAAAGAGCGTGATTCTTGCGGCGGAACGGACCGCTTCATCGAACGTCGGGCCGGCGGAGCGTGGGCCGGCTGCATCGGTACATAACGCGGCTGAGCATACCCACTCGACATACCCGCCACGGTGGCGTCGAAACCCCGATGTCGACAGCGCGACGGCTCGGCGACGGTCGCTCAGCGATCCAATCGGGGTTTCGATGTGCCGCGAACGGGTAACCCCTTGTCACATCGGTGGAGAAGCTGCCGCTGGACCAAAGGAGTCGTCAATGAACGCCAGCCTGTTGTGGATTATCGCAGTCGTCATCGCGATCATCGGACTCGTGCAGTTGCTGCAGGGCCAGGTCATCCTCGGAGTCGTACTGCTCGTCGCGGCGGCCCTTGTCGGCCCCGGCGGCCACAGCATGTTCAGGGCGCGTTCGTAGCCCAGGGATGTCCGCGCCGAAGGAGCTCACAACGCTGGAGACCCGCGAAGGTGCCCGGCGCCCGAATACTCGCGATCAACCCGCTTCGAGAAGCCGGCCTGGTGCGGTTCAAGAACCCGCAGACAGGCGACACCCGGTCTCGTGCCTGAGTTCGCGGTGTGGGCGCCGCATGCCGACCGGTGTCGTTGCGACTCTTCACGCAGGCCGCTGATCCGATGACCGAACACCGGATGGCCTCCGGTTGTCGTCGACGTCGTGTACAACCACTTCGGCCCGAGCGACCTGTCGTTGTGGCGCTTCGACGGTTGGAGCGAGGGTGACGGCGGTGGCATCTACTTCTACAACGACTGGCGCGCCGAGACATCGTGGGGAGCAACGCGACCGGACTTTGGGCGACCGGAGGTGCGTGACTACGTCCTCGACAACGCGCGGATGTGGCTGGGTCGTTACCGGGTCGATGGTCTTCGCCTCGACTCCACTGTCAACGTCCGCAACGCGCACGGCCACGGAGGCCCCGACGCGGATCTCGCCGACGGCTGGTCGTTGATGCAGGAACTCACGTCGATGGTGCACCTCGAGTTTCCGAACGCCCTGACCTTCGCTGAGGATCTCCAATGTGACGAACGCATCACCGGGCCCGTGGCCGAGTCCGGGCTCGGCTTCGACTGCCAATGGGATGCCGGGTTCGTGCATCCGGTCCGCTCGGCGCTCACGGCTGAACGAGACGAGGACCGCGACCTGGACGCAGTGATCGCTGCGCTGACCAGCCCCGACGGCTTCCGGCGACTGGTCTACACCGAGAGCCACGACGAGGTCGCCAATGGCAGCACCAGGGTTCCCGCCGAGATCGACAACGATGTTCCCGGTTCGGCGCATGCGATCCGTCGGAGCGCGCTGGGTGCCGTATTGATGATGGTGGCTCCGGGCGTCCCGATGCTGTTCCAGGGCCAGGAGTGGGCCGACGAGGATTGGTTCGATGACGCCTCGCCGCTCGACTGGAGCCGACGCGACGAGCGATCGGGCATCGTGCTGCTGTGGGGTGACCTGATCCGGCTTCGCACGGGACAAGACCATCGGGCTCCGGGACTGCGCAGCGATGACATCCAGTGCTGGCAACCGGCCCCGGTGTGCTGGCCGTGCGACGTGGTCGCAGCGAGTCCGAGACCGTCATCGTGATCAACATGTCGGCGGTCGACCACGAGCATCTCGATGTCGGTCTTGACGGCGCGTGGACGTGTGTGTTCTCGACGGACTACAGCGGTTACCACTCGACGGGTCGAGACACACGAATCGGCGGCACGAGTGGAGGCTCGGCGCTGGCTGCCTACTCCGCGCAGATCTTTTCCCGCCGGCCGGCCGACGCAGATGTTTGAACGGTCGCGGTTTCGGCAACCCTGTGATGGTCAATCGGGTTTCGGCCGTGTGAAACCGACGAAGGCGACTCGTTCTGTCGTCGCCCTCTTGGTGTATCGCGCGGCGAACAACCGCAGTTCGACCGTCGTTCAGGCGGGGTAGATCTCCGAGCCTGCGCTCGGAAAGCAGATCGTCGGTCCCGGCTACCCGCCCGCAGTCCGGGACCGACGTACTGCCACTCAGCGTCGGGCATGGCGGTGAGCTCGCCGACGCGTGATGATCTTCTTGGCTTCGTCGGCCCACAGCACGAGGCTCGCCAGAGCAAGGCTCACCAGCCAACCCGTGGCGTCGAGCGGGCTGGTCTTGAATGCGTCGTTCATGAAGGCGAGATGGACGACGGCGATCTGGAGGATCGCTGACAGGCCGATCGCTGCCCACAACGAGCGGTTGGTGAACAGGTGCTGCAGCGCACTCACGGCGCGTCGCCGCCTCCGTCGTGGTGAGACCCAGTGTGACGTCCGTGGCGAGTTCCCCTCGCGTGCCGAGCGTTCAGTGGAACATCGACACCGATTACTCGCGGTTGATCGCGTCCATCGTCACTGTTCCACCGACCAGGCCGGTCGCGACCTCGGTCAGTCGTTGGTTCGTACTGCGGGCGTAGGTGCGGAGCTTCGCGAAGGCTTCGTCCATGTTCACGCCCGCTCGCTCGGCGATCATTCCTTTGGCTTGCTCGATGGCGATGCGGCTCGTCAGCGCGTTCTGGAGTTGGCCCTCGCGAATCGCCGACTGTCGGGTGACCTGGTCCTGGACGACGGCAATGCTCGCCACATCGGCGAGTGCTTGAGCCAGTGCCACATCGGCGGGGGACAGCGCTCCGGGACGGGCCATGAACAGGTTGAGACAGCCAAGGGTGACGTCTTTCAATCGCAGCGGAACTGCGCACACGGAGGGGTAACCGGCACGTACCGACTCGGTGGCGAACCGCGGCCAGGCGGAATGGAACTCGAGGTCTGCGACGACGATGACGGCGCCGCTGCGGAAGCAGTCGAGGCATGGACCTTCGTCGTTCTGGATCTGGAACAGCTCGAGGACGTGGATGGCTTCGGTTGAGGCGCCGATCACTCGGAGGTGCCCCTCGGCGTCGGCCAACAGAATCCCGGCCGCCGCGGCCTCCAGCAATTCCACGCAGCGCGACGCCAGCACGGTCAGTACGTCGATCACGTCGAAATCATCGACCAAGGTGTCGACGATCTCGACGAAGGTGGTCGCCGTCAGCGCTCGTCGAGCGAGGCTGCGATCGTGTGCGTCATCGGACATCCGCTAGTCCTCGTCCCTTCTCGGCTGGTGATCGTCGGTCAAGCGCAGTCCGAGACCGACGATCGATGCAGCGACCTCACTGACCGGCTGGGCTGTCGCGAAAGCATGCGCCCGGATACGGGCCAGCGCCTCAGGGATCGAGACGCCCAACTGAATCGACACCATGCCCGTTGCCTGGTGAACCTGAGCGCGGTGGCTCACGGCCTCCTCGAGTCCGGCGGCCAGTTCTCCCGGCGGCGAGACCTGTTGCAGTCCCAAGATCGTCTCGGTCAGCACCTCCGACATCGCAATGCTGTACTCGTTCTGTTGGGCGCTGAGATCACCTTCGAGATCCTGATACAGCGTCAGGACACCGACGTTCGCGCCGCGAAGCGCCAGCGGGAAGGCGAACACGCTGCCGATCCCCGCTGCTTGGGCCTGCTCGATGAATGCCGGCCAGCGGTCGAACGTGGCGTCGTCGAGCCGCGGTGCATGCACGGGCACGCCGGTCCGATAGGCGTCTCCACACGGACCTTCTCCGAGCGTGAACTGGAGGTCCTCCAGTGCGGCCATCCGCTGGTTCGACACGCACATCGGCCCCGTCTGGCCGCCAGCCATGATGGTGATGCCGGCGCCCGTCACCGCGAGCACGTCGACGCACGTGCTGCACAGACCCGACGACGGAGACAGCACGGCCTGCCGCGCGAAGGCGACGGCGATGCGGGTCGACTGCTCGACGTTCACGACGACGTGCCGATCGAGCCAAGATCGATCATGCGCGTTCCGGGGTCTTGCGATAGTGGTTGAGGCCCAGTCCGACGAGCACCGCGGTGAGCGCTGCCGCGATGAATGCACCGATGGCTGCGATGCCGGCGATGGTTCCGACCGTCGACCAGGCGTATGCCGACAGCAGGAGACCCCTCAGGGTCTCACCCTTGAACAGGGTGTTGCGTTGACCAGAGACTGCGTCGGACTTCTCCTGCAGGATGTCGATCTCGGCCTGTGGTTGCCCGGCTTCGATGGCCGCCTTCAGTTCGGCTCTCGCTGCCGACTCGGGTGCGCCGAGGTCAGCGTACGTTGCTCCGTCGGCAACGTCGTTGAGGTGGCCGTTGATGAAGCTGGCATAGGCCTGTGCTTCGGTGCCGGTGTCCAACTTCTGATCGGCGAACTCGATCAGGTCGCGTCGATCTCCCTCGATCAGCTCGTCGGTGGAGGGAAAGGTGATGTTCTGCGAAGACAGCTCGTCACCCACGTAGTCGCTGGAGAAGCTCCATCCCCACGTCAGCAAGCCTCCCGCCACGAGGAAGACGAGCGTCAGCACCGTCCCGAGCGCGATCAGCACCATGTCGATGGTGCGTCGGCGCAGGACGATGCCGGCGGGCGGCGTTGTGTGACTGCTGGACGGGGTGTTCATGATGCTGCCTTCTCTCTGATTGCGCAGGCCGGTTTGGCCCTCGACGGCGAAACGTCTCGACTCTGCTGCACGCTCGTCGTCTCGAACGTCGCAAACGTCTCAAACGTCTCAAACGTCTCAAACGTCGCAGCGATCAGGGCGAGCAGGCAGGCCGGTTGCCCCGTGGGGTTGATGATCGAGAGGGTGCAGTGCACGTTCCGGAGGTCGTCTGCTGCCGCCATCAGCCCGCCGTAGGCGCTGCAGTCCATGAACGAAACATCGGACAGGTCGACGATCACGTCGCCCCCGTCAGCCAGACACGCTTGGCGGATCGCGCACCGAGTCGCGAGATCCAGCTCACCTGCGGGTCGAAACGTCCGCGGTAACACGTCGACGCCGCCGGTCGACGACAGGTCCGGATCTGGGACGGGCTGCGGCATGGCTGCTCCTCACGGAAGAGGCGCAAACCGGGGTCCAGAGCAGCGCAATGACGGTCGGACGTAATCCGTCGATGGTGCACACTACACCCTCCCGGGCCATCCCGTGTCCGAGACGACGCATATGGGCCGCGACCGAAAACTCATGGTCCACGGTTGGTCCGGGGGAGATATGGGCAAACACCCCACATGCACGTTGCCATCGTCGGTACCTATCCTCCACTTCAGTGTGGCATCGCCACCTTCACCGCAGACGTGGAGTCAGCTCTGCGCGGGAACGACACCAGAGTCACGGTTGTGCCTGTCAGGGCTGGCACCGCGTCGGCTGGTCTGACGATCGACCCGGACGACCCGGTTTCCTACACCGAGGCAGCGCATCACCTGAACCGGCTCGATTGCGACGTGGTGCTGATCCAGCACGAATTCGGAATCTTCGGCGGGACCGAAGGCGCTCACGTGTTGAGACTCGTCGAGGCATTGAACTCGCCATTCGTGGTCACGATGCACACGGTTCTTCCCGAGTTCTCGGAGGACCAATCAGCTGTCGTGCAGGCACTGTGTCGTGGCGCTGGAGCGGTGACGGTGTTCACCGACACGGCGCGCCGACTGCTCATCGAACAAGAGCTCGTACCTGCCCGGCTCCTCCGAGTCATCGCTCACGGCGCGCCGGTCGAGCTGTACGCCAGCGTCGACCACGTGGCGGCCCGGCGACGGATCGGTCTCCCACCCACGGGGCCGGTGATGTCGACCTTCGGGCTGCTCTCTGCAGGAAAGGGCATCGAGCTGGCGCTTCGCGCGCTCGCGCATCTGGGCGATGACCAACCCGACCTCCACTACATCGTCGCCGGTCGAACGCATCCAGAGGTACTCAAGCGTGAGGGAGAGCGGTATCGAGACGGGCTCATCTCGCTCACTGCGGACCTCGGACTCTGCGATCGAGTCACCCTTCTCGACCGGTTCCTCGGCGTGGACGAACTGGCCGGACTGCTCGGTGTCTCCGACATCGTGAGCACGCCCTACCGAGGTCCGAACCAGAGTGTGTCGGGCGTGTTGACCTTTGCCCTGGCCGCAGGGTGCCCGATCGTCTCGACGCCCTACCGATACGCGCTGGATGTGCTCGCCGACGGTGCGGGAGTGATCGTCGACTTCGATGACCACGTCGGCTTCGCCCGTGCCATTCACGACCTCCTCGATGGTCCCGCTTCGGCCTTGGCTCGCGCGGCGGCGCGACAGGCATCCGCACAGATGCCGTGGCCCACAGTGGGTGCCGCACTGCGCGGTGTGCTGGCGGACGTCGTACGTCAGCAATCCCTGGCCACGTCGAGGCAGCGAGCCACGCGCCAGCCACCGCTGGCGACGATGGAGCTCGGAGTTCCTCACCTTCGGGTCCTGTGTGACGACACTGCGATGCTCCAGCACTCCCACTTCAACGTTCCTCGTCTCGAAGACGGCTACTGCGTCGACGATGCAGGACGGATGTTGCCGATCGCAGCTCACCTCGCCGCTGCTTCGGGCCAAGACAGTTGGCTCGTGACGACCGGTCGGCTGCTTGCGTTCGTTCGCGCGGCGATGCTCGATGGCCATGGCAACATGCGCAACTTCATGTCGTGGGACCGGCGGTGGCTCGACGAGCCATATGTCGGCGACCACCTCGGACGGGCGATCTGGGGCCTCGGCGAGCTGGTCGGCGGCAATGGCGGTTTCGCGGAGCAGGCACGGGAACTGCTGGACGAACTCGCACCCGCCATCGTGCCGACGTGGCCGACGAAGTCGCTGGCATACGCTGCGTTGGGCCTTGTGGCCGCATCGTCGGCGGATGCCCGTCGTGAGAACGACCTCGATCGGATCGCAAGCGAGCTGTTGACGTGGGGG
>JAYUSX010000082.1:0-5580 GCA_043755475.1 Actinomycetota bacterium | reverse complement strand
CACCGCTCGGTCGCGCCTCGGCCATGCGTGCTGTCGACATCCGGGCGTGGCTCGACGATCAGACGGCGCAGGAGAGATCCTCGGCCTGTCGACCTCGCGACCGATCGACCGGTCTGGGTCAGTCCGTCGACAGCAGTCGGTCCCAGATGAGGCGAAGGCGGATCCGTTGCTCGACGACGAGCAGGGCGCTCACGAAGTTCTGGAGGCCCTCGTCGCCCAGGTGTTCACGCACCGCGGCAACCGTGGCGTCGTCGACGGATGCGACATCCATCACGTAGTGCTCGGTGAGCGCCAGGCAGGCCCGGTCGACATCACCGAAGTGTTCGTCGGTCGGCCATGAGGCGATCGCATCGAGCAGCTCGGGAGCGACATCGCTGCCGGGGGTGCGCATCGATGATTCAGCGGTGCACCCGAGCATGGTCGCGATGCGCACTCGACACAGCTCGAGCAGCCGCGGCGAGGTGGCGGTCCATGCGGCGTGGTGGGCGGCCGCCATCGCTTCCAGGACGTCGGCATGACCGGACTCACCGGAACCGAGCACCCGGTCGAGCACCTCCGCTGTCGACGACTTCCCCATCGATGTCACGAGCGGATCGTACGACCCAGGTCGGCAGGAGGCGTCACCCGTTCACCTCGACCACTCCGGCACGTTCGCGTCGGGACGAAGGCACGTCGAACGTCGGCACGAGTCGTGCACGGAGGCGCAGCCGGCTGCCGGGCAGGCGAGTTCAGGTCAGCCGATACACGCGGCGCGCGGTGTCACTGAACATGGCGGCTCGCTCGTCGACGGAGAAGTCCGCGGTCATCTTCTTGAAGGCGTTCCACACGGTTCGGTACGACAGCGAGTACCGGTCGACCGGGAAGTTCGATTCGAACATGCAGCGTTGCGGGCCGAAGCACTCGATGGCATGCAGGTAGTAGCGGGACTGCTCGGCGAGGAACTCGTCGGACGTGGGCGGTCGTTCGGCGGTGTGCCACTCGAACCCGTTGTCGGGCATCGCCAACCCACCGAGTTTGGCCACCACGTTGTCGCACGTGGCGATCGCGGCGATGTCGGTCTTCCACTCCTCGAAGATCGCCTCTCGTTGCGATGCGTACGGGCCCACACCGAGCGGCGTGCCGAAGTGATCGAAAACCATCGTCGTGCCGGGCACGGCGTGGGCCAACTCGAGCAGCTCCCGATTCTGGTAGTGGTAGTGCCAGGTGTCGTAGGTAAGGCCCCGTTCGCCCAGACGTGACACGCCGGCGCGGAACGACGGCTCACGAAACAGGTCAGGCCCTGCCCGGCCGGGGATCATCAGCACCTCTGGATGGCGAGCGTGCGACAACGCGTGGCGGATCCCTCGGAACAGACCCTGCCCGGCAGCCTCGTGGGCGTCGAGCACCTCGTCGACGCGGTCCGACCGGAGGTCGGCATGCGCCACGATGCCACCGATCAGACGGGCCGGGTCACCGAGCGCTTCGCGTGCCACGAACTCGGTCTCACCGACGGGGGCGAACAGTGCATCGCCGTCCACACGGTACGCGGCATGGCATTCCACGAACACCGTCCGCTCGATGCGGTGACCATCGCCCGTGTCGGCATGCAACTGGGCCAACCCGTACGGCAGCGACCCTCCGGCTGGCCAGAGGTGGTGATGTGGATCGACGATCGGAAGGTCGGGCTCGACCACCTCTTCGACCACGAGGTCGAGCCATTCCTGGCTGCCGGGTGCCGGTGTCCTCATCGAAATCCCCTTGTCGCGAGGCCGGTTCCCTCGCCGACACCCGCGCGCAATGTAGCGCTGCCCACCTGTCCTTGTCCGCAGTCTGGACGTGCAACAGTGGTGGTCATGAGCGAACGACTGCGCATGGGACTCGTCGGTGCTGGTCCGTGGGGCCATCTGTTCACGGGCCCGATGCTGGCGAACTCACCCGACGTCGACTTCGTGGGCGTGTGGGCACGCCGTCCCGAGGCGGCGGCCGAGCTCGCGGCCGCGCATCACGTCGAGGCATTCACCGATCTCGATGCCCTGTTCGACGCCTGTGACGGGGTGACGTTCTCGCTCCCACCCGACGTGCAGGCCGAGCTGGCCAGCCGTGCGGCTCGCGCCGGCAAGTCGGTGCTGCTCGACAAGCCGGTCGGGCTGAACATGGCGCAGGCCGAACAGCTCGCCGGTGCGATCGATGATGCCGGGGTGACATCCCAGGTGATCTTCACCAATCGCTACTACGACTCGATGCGAGCCTTCCTCGACGCTGCACGAAGCTTCGACAGTTACGGCGGGCGAGCGTCGTTCTTCGGCAACGGATGCGTGCCCGGCACCTACTTCGCCACGCCATGGCGCCTCGAACAGGGTGGCCTCCTCGATCTCGGCCCCCATGTGCTCGACGGCCTCGATGCCGCGTTGGGCAGGATCGTCGGCATCTCGGCACGCGGCGATGCATCCAAGATCGTGCTGCTCGAGTGCGAGCACGAGAACGGTCGGCTGAGCCAGGCCGCTCTGTCGGCCACGTCGAACCAGAGCGGCGGTCTCGCCGTCGAGGTGCACGGACTCGATGGTCGGCACACGTTCGATGCGGCCTCGTTCCATCACGAGCAGATGTCGGCCGAAGTGAAGACGGCGCAGCGACGAATCGTCTCCGAGTTCGTTCAGGCCGTGCGTTCGGGAGTTCCCCACGAGCTCGACATCCACCGCGGCCTGCACCTGCAACGCCTCATCGACACCGCTGCGTCGCAGCTCTAAGACAGGCTTTCCAAGGAGATCCCGATGCCTACCGGTTCAGCACACATCACCATCGAACGGCCACCCGCGGAGGTGTGGGCGGCGATCGCCGATGTCACGCGCATGGGCGAATGGAGTCCGGAGTGCATCGCCTGCCGATGGGTCGGAGGCGCCAGCGCGCCTGCCGTCGGCGCGAAGTTCGAAGGCGACAACGTCGCCAAGGTGGGCGGACGCACGCTGAAGAAGTGGACCACCACCTCCGAGGTGACCGCAAGCGAGCCGGGTTCCGTGTTCGCGTTCGTCGCCGAAGGCTTCACGACGTGGACCTACCGGTTCGTCGCAGCCGGCACCGGTACTGCGGTCACCGAGATCTTCGAGTTCGAGCAGAAGGGTGTGATGGGCTTCGTCTACGAGCGGATCATGATGCGCTCGAAGTCGATGACCAAGGGGATGCAGCGCACGCTCGAGCGGGTGAAGTCAGCGCTCGAAGCCTGACCGATCTGCACGTAGTGTCGGACATCACCCGTTCTCCCTGGAGGCACACCATGTCCGATCTCCCATCGTCGATGCGTCAGATCCGATCGCTCGTCACCGTGTCCGGCTCGCTCGAGCTCTCCCTCGCCACGGTCGACGTGCCGACGCCCGGGGCACACGAGGTGTTGGTCCGGATGGAAGCGGCGCCGATCAACCCGTCCGACCTCGGCCTCCTGCTGGCGATGGCCGACGTCAGCAAGGCCGTCAACAGCGGCACCGACGAAGCGCCGATCGTGTCGGCACCCATTCCCCACGCCGTGATGCAAGGCCTCGCGCCTCGCCTCGGCGAGTCGATGCCCGTCGGTAACGAAGGCTCGGGCGTGGTCGTGGCTGCCGGGCCGAACGAGGACGCGAGGTCGTTGCTCGGCAAGACGGTTGCCATCATCGGCGGCGCCACCTATGGCGAGTACCGGGCCGTTCCGGCCATGTCGTGCCTGGTGCTGCCCGATGGCACGGATCCGCGTGACGGTGCGTCCTGCTTCGTGAACCCGCTCACCGCGCTCAGCATGGTCGAGACGATGCGGATGGAGGGTCACACCGGCCTGGTGCACACGGCGGCGGCGTCGAACCTCGGTCAGATGTTGGTGAAGATCTGCGTGGCCGACGGCGTTCCGCTGGTGAACATCGTGCGTCGCCCCGAGCAGGCCGGGCTGTTGCGCAACCTCGGCGCCGAGCATGTGTGCGACTCGAGCGCACCGACGTTCACCGACGATCTCACTGCCGCGCTGATGGCGACCGGTGCGACGATCGCGTTCGATGCCACCGGCGGCGGTCGGCTGGCCGGCCAGATCCTCGGGTGCATGGAAGCGGCGATCAACGCGTCCGCCACCGAGTACAGCCGCTATGGCTCGTCGGTGCACAAGCAGGTCTACATCTACGGCGGCCTCGATCGCAGCCCGACCGAACTGATCCGCAACTTCGGGATGATGTGGAGCGTGGGCGGGTGGCTGCTCACACCGTTCCTGGGCAAGCTCGGTATGCCGGGGATGCTGCGGCTCCGCCAGCGCGTGGTCGACGAGCTCACCACCACCTTCGCGAGCCACTACACCGATGAGGTCTCCCTGGCCGGAGCGCTGTCGATCGAGGCGATCCAGACCTACGCCAAGCAGGCCACGGGCCAGAAGTTCCTCATCCGCCCATCGCTGCCGTGACGCGTTGACACGAACATCACCGCTGCAAGACTGCGCCGAATGAACGAGGCTCGAACGGTGACCGTGCTCGACGGAGGGATGGGTCGCGAACTCCTGCGCATCGGCGCCCCGTTCCGCCAGCCGGAGTGGTCGGCCTTGGCTCTCCTCGAGGGACCTGATTGGGTCGTTCAGGCTCACGCCAACTTCATCGACGCGGGCGCGCAGGTGATCACCACCAACAGCTACGCGGTCGTGCCGTTCCATCTCGGCGAAGATCACTTCGCTGCTCGCGGCCAGGAGCTCGCCGAGCTGTCGGGCCGTCTGGCACGGCGGGCGGTCGTCGAGCGATCGGCGACCGACGTTGTCGTCGCGGGTTCGCTCCCGCCGGTGTTCGGCTCGTATCGACCCGACCTGTTCGACCCGATCGACGCTCACCGGATCATCGATCCACTCGTCGCCGGTCTCGCGCCGCACGTCGACGTCTGGTTGGGCGAGACGCTGGGCTGCGTCGCCGAGGCTCGCACCGTGCGCGATGCCATCGATCGCGCGGGAGCAGGCGATCGCCCGCTGTGGATCTCGTACACGCTCGACGATCACCACCCCGGCACCCTGCGGTCGGGCGAGTCGATCGGCGACGCGGTCGCGGCGGCAGTCGACCTCGGCGCGGTCGCGGTGCTGTTCAACTGCTGTCAGGCAGAGACCATCACACCGGCGGTCCGAACGGCTCGCGATCGAGTGGGCGACGGGATCGAGATCGGTGGGTACGCGAACCGATTCCTGTCGAGTCACACCGATGGCGGCGAGGCGAATGCGCAGCTGGCGACGTTCCGCGACGACCTCGACCCGGCGAGCTACAACGAGTTCGTGATCGCTTGGCTCGATGCGGGTGCCACGATCGTGGGCGGATGCTGCGGCATGGAGCCAGACCACATCGCTCGCCTGGTGCGCACGGTGGCAGACCGCTGACGCGATCGACCCGCACCGGTTCGAGTGTGCGGGTCGATGCGAGCAGGTTGCGTCAGAGCTTGGCGAACCGGCGAGCCGAGAGGGCCGCGAACATGACGAGGATCACGGCCGACCACAGCAGCGACCGCACCACGAACCAGGTGGTGGTATGACCGAGCAGCATTTCGGTGTCGCCGCCGAGCACGAGCGCGCGCACCGCGCCCACCATCGCCGTGACAGGTTGGTTCTCGGCGATCGGCTGCAAC